>JANQPS010001353.1 GCA_028285365.1 Thermoanaerobaculia bacterium
CGCCGACCTCCCCCTCCTCGACATCGAGGAACGAGGCCTCGCGGAGACCGCCGCGCAGAGCGAGGCCGACGGCGGCGGGGCGGTGCCGGTCCGGGTCGACCTGCTCGAGCGGGAGGAGATCCGGGCGGCGTTCGACACGGTCAGGGCGGAGCTCGGCGCCGTCACGATCCTGCACAACAACGCTGGCGGTGCCGCCATCGACGGGATCAGGACGTTCCGCAAGTCCGCGTACGAGCAGTGGGACCGGATGACCACCCTCAACCTCCGGCAGGCGGTCGACTGCACCCGCGAGGTGATCAACCCGATGGTCGAGGCCCGTTACGGACGCATCATCAACACGTCGTCCGAGATGGCGTTCCGCACCGCGCTCGGGATGACGGACTACACCGCGGCCAAGGCCGGACTGCTGGGCTTCACGCGATCACTCGCCAACGAGGTGGGGTCCTACGGCGTCACCGTCAACGCCGTCTGCCCCGGAGCGACACGCACGCCGCTCGCCGAGTCGATGGGCGAGGAGCGCCTGGCGCAGACGCTGTCGGAGATCCCGCTGGGCCGGCTCGGCGAACCGGAGGAGATCGCGCACGCCGTCTCCTTCTTCGCCAGCCCGGGCGCCTCGTACGTGACCGGGGAGCACCTGCTCGTCACCGGCGGCCGGACCGTCCACTGAGTCGGCGGGGGTGGAGCTGACGGGATTCGAACCCGTGACCCCCTGCTTGCAAAGCAGATCGGCACTCGTCCGCCGGCATCCGGCGGAGGCTCACGAGTGCCGGCACTGACTGGCCAGTGCGCTGCGAACGACCTGGTCAGCACTGGTTCAACTATCCGCTCCAGTGCCATCGGGTGACAGCAACTCCCATGAGAGACGGCGTGCGCCGCACCGCCAGACTGCAGCACGCTGGCCACGTTCGCGGCTACGTCGGTGGTCAACACCGGGCGGGCGACACCGACCTCCCTTCGGTAGGCAGCTCGTTGTCTCTCCGGATCGACGTCGCATCTGCGAGGCCCCGATGATCGGGGCTCTCGCAAACGGACACGGCACGCGGGACCGACAGCGAGCCCTCACGTTTCGCGGTTCGCTCCGGCGGGCTTGCCTGCCCAGCTCGAGACCACGCGGCCCAAGTCGCTCGCCAGGACTAGCGCGCCCACGCCGGCCACTGAACTCAGCCAGGCGGATCACGGCGGAAGGCAGCGAGTTCGGTTGCGACGACCGCTCCGAACGCCGAAGCGACCCCTGCCCCCTCCTCACGCGCAAGCCGCGCCAAGTGCATTCCGATCACGCGAACCTCGTACTTCGAAGACCTAACCTTGGCAAGCGCCGACTCAAGCGCATCTAGCTGCGATCCTGAGGCGTCCCCTGGAGGCGCCTGCGGTGAACGACCTGCCTCAGCTGACCTGTCTGCGAACTCGGCCGAGACGGACTCTGCCGTCGACGTGGACCGTGTCCTGGCAGGGACCATCGTCGGGGATTCAGTCATGGCCTCTGACGGTAGTGGCATCGGCAGGCTCGACGAGGTTGCCTGAGGTAGCGACTTCCTGCGCTTGATCACAAGCGTCTGTGAGCTCTCAAGCCGGACCCACTGCCAAGCGAAGTCTGACCTTCGGGGAGACACCGGCTCGTCGAGAGCCTCGGCGAACCCGAGACCGGACACAAGCAGCTGGCCGTCCATCTCCAACAGCGCATCCGATTGAGTCCTGGGTGGTTCCCAGATCAACAGATCTGGATAGCCGCTCAGCGACGGACCGGGTCTATGCGGCGCTGCAACCCTGGCGGCCTCCTGTGCGATGTACTCGCCATCCAGGATCGAGCCGGAGGGTCGGTCCGAGGCGGCACAACCCAGCACAGCGCCGGCCATCGAGGCGATCGTGTCCGTGTCCGTCCCAAGCTCAGTGGCGGCGCACAGGAGCGCGTCAGCCGGCGGGACCTCGTGGCGTTGCGCAAGCGCAACTAGCGCAAGCGCAGCGAGCACCGTATGTAGACCGCTGCCACGCCGTTCCGGCCTGCGGATACCAAGCTTCTCTACGACGTCTTGGTAGCCGATCCGCAGGTCCGGCGACCTTGCGACGATTTCTGCTGCAGCGCGAGCCTCCGACAGCGCTTCCTGGATCGTCAACTCGACAGCACGGGACCATCGACCCATCGTGGGATGCGACCAGTTCGGAGACCAGTACGCCCCTAGCTCAACATCCTCCTCAGCGACCTGCCTCAGGAGCGCTGCGTCCCCGACAAGCCGTTCCCAGGCTTCCGCTCCTGACGACTGCAGCAGGCCACCGCCTCCGGGGAGCGCGTCCGCAACTGCAAGCGCGCTCAATGCCGCTCCTACGATCGCGTAGGGGTGACCGTGCGTACTGACTGCGTCGCGCATCACATCCGTGAGCATTGAGCGAACGCTTCGGGGCGAGTGCCACGCATGCGGTTGCACCCGCATCGCCGCCCCATTGCCTCCGGAGTCGACGTACCCCGGTGGCCGGTTCGCCGACCAACGTGCGCCTGCCTTAGCCATGGTGCCCGCTGCTGTCTTCGTGCCGGTCCCTCCACCCAGTGCGTACGCGGGCCACACCGTGAGTTCCACTAGGCTGAAGGCCTCAGGATCAAACCCATCTGATCCATAGGATCGGCAGACCGCAAGACGAAGCTGTGTGTCATCGCTGTAGGTGCCAGCCGGCAGGTCAAGATTCACACCACCGCGGCCGCCGATCTTGCGCTTCCAAGCGACCGGCCCCTCCAACTTTCTGCCACGAAGTCGCCTTTGGAGTCCGCGCTCATCCGTCAGCTCCGCAATCCAGCCCACCGCATCAGCCCACGCCGCCCACAGGGCACTCCTGGCTGCCGCGACCTGTCGCCCGTCGCGCTCCGACGGTTCCGCATCGCGAGTCCTTGACTCGCTGGTCTGCGTTGGGCGAGTGTTGCCGGTCCCAAGATCGAACGGGAGCTCGCGTCCGACCGAGAATCCTGAGGTCATGCGAAAACCTCCGGGTCAGCTACAACGTCAACTCGAGTGTGACCAGTAACCGCAAACCAGCCTTCAACGGTGTCGGCAAGCTCCGGCTGAGGCACGTAGATCGTTCGCAACCAAGAAGTATCCAGGGACTCAGGGTAAAGTGCTTCAGCCTGAGGACATGTGGTCTGATTGGGCGAGAGGGCGCTTCGGTCAAGCTCGATCCGTCCAGACCGCCATGTCGTCACTCGATCAGCAAAGAGCGCTCGAAGACCCTCGATTCCTGAAGCCCGACTGACGACGCTGTAGCCGTTGTTCGTGGTTGCGAAGACTACACCGTCGTGACTCAATACTTCCCGATCAAAGCCAAGCACAGCCCACCACACATCCTCGTCAGCGTGCCACTGACTGCTACTGATGCCGTAGAGGTGTCCATTGATGCGCTGTATGCTGAGGTTCACATAGTCGAACCAATCTGTATCCCATCGGCGGTAGCAGTTGTTCATCGCGATGAGTCGCAGGAGGTCTTCCTGCCCGAGATGACGTCTAGACAAGAGCATGCCTGTCCTCAGAATCCCAAGAAGGCCTCGACTCGTTGTGAAGTGCCGAGCCTCAGTCACGCTGCGTCTCTCGAGTTCCTGAAGGATCGATCTGTCCATCAGATTGCCTCCGGAGCAGCTAGCTCAGATCTCCTCGTAGGTCGAAGGATCCAGGTACCCTACCACAGGTGTCGGAATCGCTGGGTCGTAACAGAACAGCAGCGAAGACTTCGCGCGGCCGAAGGCCATCGCAAGCAGACGTCGTAGGTTCTGAGTATTGGAGTCGTCCTCGTTCGCGCTGGCCTTGGCCGTTTCACCTGTAACGCCACAGACGATGACGTGGTCGAACTCCAGGCCCTTGGCCGAGTGAAGAGTACTCAGACCGATGTTGACGGGGCCGACCGGCCAGTCTCGATTGCCGGCAAGCTCGACGTAGCGCAGCCCGTTCTCGTCGAGTTGTCGGCGAAGGTAGTCGAACCAGCCATACCCTCTTGGATGGAGAATCCCGACGTCCTCGGAGTCTAGATCAGTCCCTAGAAGTTGCTGGACGATTAGCTGTGCCTGCTCGGAGAAGGAGCCGGCGAACACCCGAGGCATTGGACCTCGCCTAGATGCACTATCGAGATCTGGCAGCTGTCCATTCTCGTCAACAGGGAGACCACTCACAAAGGGTCTGGCAAATGCTGCGATCTCCTGCGTGTTCCGCAGATTGTGATGTAGAGATGTGTTGAGTACGAACCGTGAGGCGTTGAGACCGACTTCGCGCCAGGTGAAGAAGTTCGGATAGATCCGTTGAACGGAGTCAAGGATGAACGTTATCGAAGCGTTCTCGGCGCAGTGCGCTAGCACTGCTCGGACCTGATTCGCGGTGAAGTCCTGCGCCTCATCCACGATCACGACGTCGTACTGCTCGCTCGCCAGATCCCCCGCAGCGCAGGCGAGGTCCTGCCAGTCCTGGAGGCGATGCGTACGCTTGTAGTCGAGATACGGCAGCAACACCTCCGTCAGAAACCTGTCCTTGTCTACCCGCGGTGATGCTCCTCGACCATCTCGATCACGTGCCGTGTATTGCCCTATCTCGGCGGGAGGGAAGCGCCCGAGTGCATAGTCAACTTCGGCGACCAGAAAGCGGTCGTCGAATCCCAATGCTGATCCGTAGCCACTGAGACGCGACTTGCGCTCAGGGTCGTCGAAGATTGGCAGATGCCCGAGGAGGTCTTGAGCCCAGGCAGAGAACGTGCTCACTCTCAGAATGAGACCGTCATCATCCTCGACCTGGTCGTTGGCCAATGCGGACACGTAACCAGCGAGGCTACGGTTGTACGTCAGAACGAGTACACGCACGGGCGCGGTGTGGCCCAACCTGCGGCGTCTCGCTAGTCGGACCGTCGTAACTTGCTTGAGGCGAAGTAGAGCTGTGGTTGTCTTGCCGCTACCAGCTGCGCCGCGAAGCACTGCGACGCCAGGGCGGTCGTTCAAGACGATAGGGAGCTGCTCCGGGGAGGCTTCGACTGACCTGAGGACTTGCACAGTCCGGCAATACTAGGGCGCGAGCGTCCCGACGTGCTCAGGTGATGAGGAGCCTGGTTCGACCACTTGGGCACCTGCGAGGCTGTGTAGGCGCCGGACACCTCCCCGAGCGCCGCCCCACCCGTCACCTCTGGAATCGAATCCACGTCAGTGTTTGGCTCAAGCGATCGGACGTGAGGCTTCAGGCCGACCCGCTCCCCTGATCAATCGATGCTGGTTCTGTGGGGTTGGTCGTTCTGATTGGTTGGGAGGCATGTCTTGAGGAGGTCGGTCGCGCAACGGTCGTTGGTGGAAGCGATGTCGAGGTGGTTGGTGTTGCGATCGCCGTCTCCCGGTGTCATCGATGGACGCGTGGACAGTGTTCGGCGCGAGACTCTGACCATCTGCGTTGATCTATCGCTCACGGCTGCGCTGTGTGCTCAGGTCCGATAGCTGGTTCATGCGTTCTTGCAGGCGGACGCTGGTTGGAATAGGACCGGTCGGCTTCGATCCTGTCGCTTGCTCGGTAGGAGACACCGGAGACAGCACGGGTGTCGCGGGGCTCAGCGAGACCTTTTGCTCAGACCCACCCATGCCAAGCCCACCGACAAGACCGGACCTCACGGGCCCGAAGCCAAGGGCACCAGCCGACGATCCCGTGGCCGTAGCGCCTGACCCTCAGAGTCCGCCTCGCACGCCAGCTGACTGGCGCCTGAGTTCCCGACGAGCTGTGCCGGCTATCCCCGGAACCCGTAGACGGCTCGCCGACCACGAGTCGCCGGCACTCCACTGCAGGACCCCGTGATCGTGCCGGCTACCGCCGACATCCGTACCGGTACACCACTCCAGGGCACCCGAGTCGCCTCGCTCCACCAGCCTCTGGGACCTGACTCGGTACCTCTTTTGGATCGTTGCGAGCCCAACTATCCGATGCACACACACTTGCAGGTTCCGCTAGCGGAACCTGTCGGGCCTTCGGCCCGGTAGGTCACCCTCCGGCGCCTTCGCGGCCAATCCGGTCGCCCGCCGGGACGATCGTGCTCGGGAGCGTCGGTACGATCACGGCGGTGGCCACCGACCCGGACGCCGTTCTGCGTGACGCCCTCGCCCTGCCGGTGGAGCGACGGGCCCAGATCGCCGCCGAGCTGCTCGCCAGCCTCGACGAGCCCGAGCCGGTGGCCCTTGACCTTGTGCGGGCGGCCTGGGCTGAGGAGCTCGAGCACCGTGCTCGCCGTGCTCGCTCTGGTGCCGACCCCGGTACCCCGTGGCCCGAGGTTCGTGACCGTGCGCGCGGTGGCATCAGCGGATGATGCTGCCGGTTTCGGTTCTCGACTGAGGCCGAGGCCGGGCTGGAATCGGCAGCTGCTTGGGCTCCACAAGCGGACGGCTGACCGACGCCTCGCCGGCAATCACAAGAGCGTGCCGGGCGGCGAGCCGTCGCGTGCGAGCAGGCGGTCCCAGGCATCGATGGCGTGAGGGAGCGCGGGTCGCACGGAGTGCCGATAACCCTCCGTCGTCCGAGTGTCGACGTGGCCGGCGAGGTCGGCGACCTTGACGAGGTCGTCGAGCTGGTCGCTGACGAGCGAGACGAACGAGTGGCGGAGCTCGTAGGTCGTCCAGTCCTTGCCGAGCCCTGCTCGGCTGCAGAGCGTTCGGAAGGCTCGCCGCAGGTTCGACAGCGACATCGGCGTGCCGTTGCGGGTGGAGAAGACGAAGGCCTCCGGGTCGTAGAGCTCGAGGGCCTGCTGCTCGTACCGGTGGCGGATCAGCGCCGCGACCAGCAGCGGGTGCAGTCCGAGCGTCCGCTTGCCCTTCTCGGTCTTCGGGGTCGCCTGGCCGACGTACTTGTCGCGGACCTCAACGGCTCGCTCGGCCACCTCCAGGCTCGGGTGATCCGAGTCGAGGTCGACGAAGGGCCATCGCAGACCGGCTAGCTCGCCGGGACGAAGGCCGCACATCAACGCCGTCAGCCACATCGCCGGACGAGAGTCCGCCGGGATCGCCTCGGTGAGCAGCACCTGCGCCTGCTCGACCGTGAAGCTCTTGCGCTGCTTCGACGGCTTCATGGCCGGCAGGAGCACGTCGGCAGCCGGGTTCGTCTTGATCCGTCGTTCTCGAACGCCGAACTGGAGGGCCTGGTTGAGGTAGTTCCAGTTCCGGTCGATGGTGCTCGTCGCGTAGCCACGGTCGGACATCGACCGGAAGAGCTCCTCGAGTCGCCTCGTCGTCGTGCGGTCGACCCGCAGCTCGCCGATGACCGGCAGCACCGAGGTCCCGAGGAGCTGCCGTGCGTTGTCGATCGTGTTCTGCGACTTCACGCGAGCGTGGCGCGACTTCCGGGTCGGAGCGACGTTGGGGCAGCCGGCCTCGAACCACGCCTCGATCACCGAGGCGAAGGTCGCCTGGCGGGTCCGGGGCGGGTCGGGCGACTCGGACTGATCCCGCTGGATCAGGAGCTTGTCGAGGTCCGCCTGGGCGTCGGAACGGTCGACGCGCTCGACCTTGCGGCGGGAGCCGTCCGGGAAGCGCACCCACGCCATCCACCGTTCCTTGGACTCGTTCCACCGCACGGTCGGGCGAGCAGCCATGCCAACTCCTGCGGCCCACCGACGACCAGTCGTGAGCGCGACGTAGCCAGAGGACCGAAAGGCTACGTTCGGGTGGCTACGTCGGCAATGGGAGCCGGGAGAACCTGGGAGTGGCAGCGCTCTGACCAGGTGATTCGGGGTGGAGCTGACGGGACTCGAACCCGTGACCCTCTGCTTGCAAAGCAGGTGCTCTAGCCAGCTGAGCTACAGCCCCGAGGCGGCTCAGCGTACCGGTTCGAGCACTCAGGTCGTGCGGGTCAGCTCGGTCAGCAGGTTGCGGCGGGCGGCCGCCTCTCGACCCCGTCCACCGGGCGAGTGGAAGAGCCGGTCCCGGCCGAGCAGCGACCGCAGCACCGCCGCTCGACCTCGCCGCCAGTCCTCGTCTCCGACGTGGCCGTACTCGGCCCGAACCCGCCGGCGATAGCGCTCGTAGTCCAGCGGCGGCGCAGCGAGCACGGCGAGGTCGGCGTCGACCAGCACCGCTGCGGCCTCGTCGGTCGGGCGGTGGTCGATCGTCGTGAGGATCAGCGTCCGCACCCGGTCGGCGACGTCGCCCCGCCCGAGGCGCTCGACCACCGACGCCGCGAGCTCGGCGCTGGCCCGCTCGTCATCGCCGGGCCGGCCGTCGTAGACCGCGT
>JANQPS010001356.1 GCA_028285365.1 Thermoanaerobaculia bacterium
CTCGTTGGGCAAGAAGAGGCTGCCCAGCGTCGGATGATCGAAGCGGAACGGCTGCTCAGCAATGGTGACGCCGACGGCGCGCGTCGGGCGCTGCTGCAGATCGCCGATCAGTTCTCGGGCACCTCACTCGCCCCGGCCGTACTCCTGCAGGCGGCCAGAGTGAGCTACGACCTCCGAGATCTGATCGGCGATCTGCAGCAGCGCCCGACGCGCGCCGTCGGCGTCACCATTGCTGAGCAGCCGTTCGGCTTCGATCATGCGGCGCTGGGCAGCCTCTTCTTGCGCAACGAGGCCTGGAGTAGCGACCCCGAGCCACAGGCTGCAGAGCGCGAGGGTGGCGAGGGTGGACGAGAGCCGGCGGGCTCGGTTCATCGAAGGGCTTGGCATTGGCGGTTGGTCTATGACTGTAGGCAGCTGGGACTGTGGGCAGTAGATCGGTGGTGAATCGGTACGAACGTCGGTGAGTCGACGATGCCTTCTGTGAGCATGGGCCGGATGCCGCTGATGCTCGACCGCCGATGGCGCCATCGGGTGCTGATGAGAAGGTGAGCCCGTCAGCAGTTCGGCGCCCGCCTATTCTGCAACAAGCGGGCGGTCCGTGTGATGCCGACTCGAAGAGACATCTCGTCGTCTTCGGGCCCCGTCGGCTCTCAACTGAGGGAGGCCGGTGTCGACCAGGTGAGAGCTCGCCGGCCTCACGGCAGAGTGGCTGCGATCTAACGTGTCTTGATCTCGTCTGGACTGCCGATGATCTGTGACATCGACGAGGTCATGACCAGCTCGACTTCGCGTGTGGAACCGTCCTGCCAGACGTAACGAATCGTGTGACGGTCGCCCTCTACGAACGTGACGTTCTGAGGCGGCTCGATGTCCCCCTGCCCATCGACCGTCACACTCGCTTGCGGTGGGATGGCGATGACTCGGATGTCGACGGTGGAGGGAAGGGTGATCTGGGTCGCCTCTCCCGAGCGGACTTCCACGGTGTGCTGGGACGAGTGAAAGACCGAAGGCGCCGTGACGTCCACCGTGTAGCGGCCCGGAGCCAGACTGCGCACACTCCCCCCTCCCCGGACCGAGGCGCGAGTCTCGTAGTCGGCGGCGACAGTGATGCGCCCGGGTGGGATCACCTTGTCGAGGGTGACCCGCAACTTGGCCTCGTTGTCGGGATTGGAGGCCAGTTCCTGGGTGGAGTCGTGGTAGCCGTCCAGGGCAAAGGCCAGCTGGTTGCTGCTTCCGAGCTCCAGCTCGAGCACCAGCGGGGTGAGTCCTTCCACCGGTTCGCCGTTGAGTGTGACCGTGGCTCCCTGGGGTTCGGTCTCGATCGCGTAGACCCGAGTTGGTGGCGGTTCGTCGGGCTGTGGAGTCAAGTCGCCAGCAGCGGCGGAGCTCGACTCCTCAGTGCTCGAGCTCTCTTCGGGCACGTCCGCCGCGGTGTCCCCTTCGTCGGCGGTTTCGACGGCTGGATCGGTCTGCGACGACTGCTGATCCAACCACCAGGTGACGCCGAACCATCCGCCGGTACCAAAAAGAAGTGCGCCGAGAATCGCTACGACGGCCCGGCTTCCGCCTGAGCGTCTCTGCCACCAGCTGCCAGCGGCTGCGTAGGTCTCGGAGCTGCGTAGCGTGGGTCCGTGAGACAGCGTTACGGTGTGCGGTGCCAGTGACGGCGACGCCTTGCTGGGCTGCCCCAATGCCTCTCTGAGTGCCTGTGCAAAGTCCGAGCAGGATTCGAAACGACTCCCCGCGTCTTTGGCCAGTGCCTTGAGGAGTACCCCGTCCAGCGCTTTTGGGAGCTCCGGGTTGAGCGCGCTCGGTGGCTCCGGCTCTTCGTGAACGATCTTGTAGAGAGTCGTCGTCGGCTCGTCTGCCGCGAACGGCAACTGACCGGTGAGCATCTGGAAGACGATGACCGCTGCCGCAAACTGATCGGTCGCGCCGGAAACCTCCTGGCCGCGGATCTGCTCTGGAGCCATGTATGACGGCGTGCCGATGACGGTACCGGTCTGCGTGAGATCGGCGGAGCGGACCTTGGCGACGCCGAAGTCGGCA
>JANQPS010001357.1 GCA_028285365.1 Thermoanaerobaculia bacterium
AGTCGCGGATGGAGCTGAGCCTGACCGGCAAAGCCGGTCACGCGGGCACCGTCCGCGACTGGGCGACGATGCCTGTCACCACCGCCAGCGGCGCCTCTGAGCGCTCGAGCACGGGGCCCTGCTCGATATGGGCCTCGAGATAGCCGAGACAGGGTTGGTCGAGGGGGCGGGCTGGTTGCCCGCGATGCGGCAACGTTTCGAGAAGATCTCCGAGTCGAAGACCGTTGTCGTCAGTCCGTTCGAGGGTCTCCGGCGAGAGCTGCCCACAGAAGGTTCGGCTCCCGAGATACGACGTGGCGAAGCGGGTTCCTTCCTCCTCCGAGAAGGCGAGGACCTCGAGATCAAAAGGCAGCTGCGCTCGCTGTGAGCGCAAGACCTCCACGGTCGCGATCGCGAGGAGGACACCGAGGACGCCGTCGAAGCGTCCCGCGTCGGGTACCGAGTCGAGGTGCGAGCCGAGTCTCAGCACCGGTGGTGGTGAGCTCGTGTCATCGGCGCCGCCGTCCCGAGGTCTGCGACCCACGATGTTGAGGATCGGATCTCGGGTCGTTTCGAGACCGGCCTCGCGCATCCAGTTTTCGGTCAACTGCTGTGCCTCCAGCAGTGCAGGAGTTCCGAAACGTCGCGTGATGCGGTCGTCGTGTTCGCTGCAGCGCGCGATCAGGTCGACGCGCTCGAGAATGCGCTCGAGAGCGTCGTGTTGGGCCGTCGTGGGAAGCGTCATGGCAAGCGTCAGGGCAAGAATCGTGGTCCTGGGTCGAGGTGGGGCGAGTGAGGCCGTTTGCGCGGAGCGATTCAGCCCTCACGGAGCAGGAAGCGCCCGCAGGCTGTCCCTCGACGGTCCGTATCGGGTGCCGCTTCGGCGGCGCTGGAGCCGGTGAGCTCGAGTCACTCGACCTCGTGGCGCTGGCCGGGCCTCAGGGCGATCCCTCAGTATAGTTGCGTCTGCTGGATCGTTGCGCGGCTGGCAGTGTCTTCAGAAGGCTCGTGGCAAGAGTGAGTGCCCAGAGTGAACTGCCCAGAGTGACTGCCCAGAATATGCGGAGCCAGCGGAGCTTTCGAGGATGAGTATCGATCGACGTGCGCAGTCAGCGACCCATTCTGGGAGCCAGCGAGTGCGAGTCCTGATCAACGGGGCCTTGCACGAGGTGGCGGATGCGGACCTGTGCCTTTCGCTGTCCGACTATCTGCGTCGCCGCGCCGCGCTCGTTGGGACCAAGGTCGTGTGCGCCGAGGGTGATTGCGGCGCGTGTACGGTCCTGCTGACCGGACCGCTCTCAGGCGAGCGGTCGGAGCTCGACACATCCGCCAGCACACTCGACTATCGAGCCGTCGATTCCTGCATTCTCTACATGCATCAGCTCCATCGGTGTCACGTGGTCACGGTGGAGGGAGTGCCCCGCGATGGTGAGCTCAGCCCGCTGCAGCAGGCCCTGGTGGATGGACACGGTTCGCAGTGCGGATTCTGTACTCCTGGCTTCGTGATGAGTCTGACAGGAGTCCTGGAAGACGAGGCGACCGGAGCGCGGCCATGCGCCGGTGATGCCTCGGTCGCGATCTCTGGAAATCTGTGTCGCTGCACGGGCTACATCCAGATCCTCGAAGCGTTCGAGAACGCCCGGCGAGATCCGGGGCCGACCCTTGCGGAGTCCTACCCGACCGACGACCTTCTGGCTGTCCTGGAGCCCGACTCCGGGGAAGAGCTCGACGTCACCGTGTCGATGGTCGACGGGAAACGTCGCCTGCTCGCGCCTGCCTCGCTCGAGCGTGCTCTCGAGCTCAAGAGTGAGATCCCGGATGCCGTGGTGCTCGCCGGCGCTTCCGATCTCGGGGTGAGGCTCAACAAGGGGCAGCTCCATCCCGGCGTCATCCTGGACCTTTCGCGAGTGGCAGAGCTCGACGTCGTCGTGAGTCACCCGGGAAGGATCAGCCTCGGGGCGCGCGCGACGTGGACTCGGGTCGAGCGTGCGCTCGCCCAGAGCCATCCGGAGTTCACGTCCCTGTTGGAGCTCTTCGGAGCACCGCAGATTCGCAACGTCGGGACGGTCGGCGGCAATCTGGTCAACGCCTCTCCCATTGCCGACTCGCTGCCGTTCTTCTACGTGTGCGACGCCGAGGTGGAGCTGGCGTCGGTACGGGGGCGTCGTCGGGTGGCCATCCAGGACTTCTATCGTGGCTACAAGACGCTGGATCTCGACCCCGATGAGCTCCTCGTTGCCGTGCACTTGCCCGAGCTCGGATCCGACGATGTGCTCAAGCTCTTCAAGGTCTCGAGGCGCTTCGATCTGGACATCTCGACGTTTGGGGCAGCCGTTCGTCTTCGGCTCGATGACGACCGCTGTGTCTTGACCGCGGCGATTGCTTTTGGCGGCGTGGGGCCTACCGTCGTTCGGGCGCCGCTCACCGAAGACTTCCTCGTTGGCAAGCGGCTCGACGAGGAGACTGCACGCGAAGCGGGCGAGGTTGCCGTGCGTGAAGTGACGCCGATCGACGACGTCCGAGGCTCGCGCGCCTACCGCATTCAGTTGACTCGAGGGTCCATCCTGAGAGTCGCGGCGGAGCTCGATGGCGAGAGTCGGATGGTGCCGGCATGAGACGACGCGCACCTGGTACCGGCCTGGATCGCGAGCTGGACATCGTCTCTCGGACAGTGCCCCACGACTCGGCGCACGGACATGTCACCGGAGGCGCTCCGTACATCGATGATTTGTCGGCTCTGTCCGATGAGCTCCAGGTGAGCTTCGTAGGCAGCCCGGTGGCTCGGGGAGAGCTGGTTTCGGTCGACTCAGCGCGGGCGCGCGAGGTCGAGGGTGTCGTCTGTGTGCTCGAGGCCTCGGACATACCGGGTCACAATCTGTTCGGGCCGATCTTCGAGGACGAACCCTTCCTGGCCAGCAAGCACGTCGAATACGTTGGTCAGCCGGTGGTCGTCATCGCGGCCGAGACTCGAGAGGCTCTCGAGCTGGCGAGGACTCTGGTGGAGGTCGAGGTCCGTGGCGAAACGCCCGTGCTCTCTATCGAAGACGCAGTAGACCAGCGGAACTTCCTCGGGCCGCGGCGCAGCATCCGGCGGGGTGATCCGGGTCCAGCGATCACCGAATCGTCCGAGTCTCTCGCGGGCAGCTTTCGGGTTGGCGGCCAGGAACAGTTCTACCTCGAGTCCCAGGCGGCCCTGGCCTATCCTCTGGACGGCGGTGGTGTCAGAGTGGTGTCGTCGACCCAGAACCCCACCGAAGTCCAGGCCGTGCTCGCAGAAGTGCTCGGGCTCGGACAGCACCAGGTCGTCTGTGAGTGCACCCGCATGGGCGGTGCCTTCGGCGGCAAGGAGACCCAGGCGTCGCTGCCTGCTCTGATGGCTGGTCTAGTGGTTCTGAGGACGGGGCGCTCTGCGCGCGTGATCTACGGCAAAGACGACGACATGCGCGTGACCGGCAAGCGCCACGAGATGCGCGCCGACTGGCAGGTCGGATTTCGACAGGACGGGCGCATCGGCGGTCTCGAGGTGACGTTCTACTCGAACGGTGGAGCGTTTGCCGATCTCTCGACATCGGTGATGGAGCGCTCGCTGCTGCATATAGACAATGCCTACTTTCTCGAGCACGTCGAGGTCGTGGGGAAGGTCTGCAAGACCAACCTACCTCCCAACACCGCTTTTCGCGGGTTTGGTGGTCCGCAAGCCGTCGCGGTCATCGAGAACATCGTCGAAGAGATTGCGCTGCACCTCGACCTCGACCCCTTTGAGGTCAGGCGGACCAACCTCTACGGCTGCGGCGAGCGCAGCTCGACTCACTACGGGCAGGTGTTCGACGAAAACCAGCTGGCCCTGCTGATGGAGTCGCTCGTCGAGTCGTCCAGCTATCGCGAGCGCCGAGCGGAAGCTCTCGCTTCAGGCTCGTCTCGGAACGGCCCGCTTCGCGGGGTAGGGATCGTCCCGGTCAAATTCGGGATCTCTTTCACCAGTCGTTTCCTCAACCAGGGCAACGCCCTGGTCAACGTCTATGCCGACGGAACAGTCCAGGTGTCGACCGGTGGTACCGAGATGGGGCAAGGTCTCAACATCAAGATCCAGCAGCTCGTCGCGGAAGAGATGGGCGTGAAGCTCGAGTCGGTGAAGGTGATGACCACGTCGACCGAGAAGAACAACAACACGTCTCCGACGGCAGCGTCGGCGGGTACGGACCTCAACGGGACTGCCGCCATTCGGGCCTGCGAGGTCTTGAGAGATCGACTGTCCACGTTTGCTGCGCAGCGGCTCGCCGAGCCTCATCTGGGCCTGAGCGAGTCGCCGGAGTCGGTTCGCTTCCAGGATGGGGAGGTCTTCGACGAACGGGCGCCGGAGCGTCGCATGACGTTCGCAACGCTGGCCAATCAGGCGCGACGCGAGCGGATCGACCTAGGGGCGCGAGGTTTTTATGCAACCCCCGGGGTGGACTTCAATCGCGAGACCGGTCGAGGCAGTCCGTTTCTCTACTTCACTCAGGGTGCGGCAGTCGCCGAGGTCGTCGTAGATCGCTTCACCGGAATGGTGAAGGTGGTCGGTAGTGATCTCCTGCTCGACATCGGGCGTTCGCTCAACCCGGGTGTCGATCGCGGCCAGGTCGTCGGTGGTTATGTGCAGGGTATGGGCTGGGTCACGGCGGAACAGCTGGTGTACGACGAAGGCGGAGAACTGCTCTCTCACTCACCAACGACTTACAAGGTCCCGGGAGTGCGCGACATCCCGTCACGATTTGTCGTGGACTTCCTCGAGAACCGTGCCAACACGCGCAACCTCTACTGCAGCAAAGCCGTCGGTGAACCACCTCTGCTCCTGGCCATTGCGGTGTGGACTGCGGTCAAACAGGCTGTCGCCGGGTTCTCGATCGAGGCGGCCCGGGCGCTTCGTCTGCCTGCCACCGGCGAAGAAGTGTTGAGATGTTTGGAGCTGGGCCGGGACGAATCCCCGTCGCGTGACGGCAGCAAAGCGCCCGTAGGACAGACCGTCGAAGGAACCGAGCGATGACACCCGAAGACCTGATGCGCGCCGCGATCGACGCCTGTCGACGTGGTAT
>JANQPS010001370.1 GCA_028285365.1 Thermoanaerobaculia bacterium
AGAGAGCCACCTGCGCGAGGAAGATCCAGCCCCGCCGTCTCCCGAAGAACGGGAGTCGGAAGCGGTCCATAAAAGGTGCCCAGAGAACGTTGAACGTCCAGGGTGCCTGCGCCAGCGAGAACAGACCCACAACGCGAATGTCGACGCCGCTGTCGCGCATCCAGTCGGGAATGGCGATCCACACCAACCCGAGCGGCATACCGGACGAGAAGGAGAGGAGAACGACGGACGCGGTTCGCCAGCTGCTCATGGCGATCCACAGACCCTCGAGGGCCCCGGTCTTCCTGGGTTCAGACACTTAGCGGCCCGTTGTGCAAGATATCTGAACCCGAGCGCCCGGGATCCGGGCACAAGGCAGTCGAAAGGTGGACCACACGACGTTCACCACGGTCTGCGTGTCTGCTCAGCGGCGAGACGCGCTGCTCAAGGCAGATTCCTGAAGAATCGATCCCACCTAGGTGTGTAGTGCCGATCGGGGTCGACCGAGAGGGCGACTGCCGTGGCCTTGCCGAGGATGCGGCTGGCTTCGACGAAGCCGAACTCTCGGGAATCGGCGCTGTCGTCCCGGTTGTCTCCCATGACGTAGTAGTGGCCGTCGGGCACCGCGACCGGGTCGAAGTCGGCGAGCGACGGTAGCCACAGACTGGTCATGATGGGATGAGTCTCGCCGAGCGCGAGCGACTCGCTGTGGAGCCGGTGGTCCTCCAAGGTGCGCTCTTCGAGGTGCGTCGCCACTCCCGGATCGACCGGGGCGTACTCGGCAGCTTCGTCGTTCACGATCAGGCGGTGCTGCCGCATCTGGATCTGGTCACCCGGCAGTCCGATCACTCGCTTGACGAGCCGCTTGCCGTCTCGGGGCGAGAGGAAGACGACCACGTCACCGCGCTCCGGAGCGCCCCACTCGGCTAGTCGGAAGCGGGTGAAAGGAAACCGCAGGTCGTAGGCCATCTTGTTGACGAAGATGCGATCACCCACCAGGATGGTCGGCATCATCGAGCCGGTTGGCACGTGGTTCCAGTCTGCGACCGCGGAACGGAACGAGAGGAGGGTGATGGCGATGACCAAGAACGGTTTGAGCCACTCCCTCCACAGGAGCGAGAACCGCTCTTTCGGAGCCAGCTGGCGGGGCTCGAGGAGCGGCTGATCCTCGACGGACTGGGACTCGAACATGCGCAACTCGATTGTGCCACAGGTGCAGGAGAGGCCGATGTGGTGGACTGACCAGTGTGTCCGTGTGAAACACCACTGGAGTCGAACAGATTCCGTAGCAATACGGATAGCTGCCCGACAACCCCTGGTGCGAAGGTTGCAGGATTCAATGGGCTGACGAGAACAAACCTCTGGAAGGGTGGCAGTCGCCTCGACCGTCCGACCCTGGGGAGAGTGGTGCATGGATGGTGAGAAGCTCATCTATGGCTTCGGCGGCGGTGCTGCTGACGGGGATGGAAGCCAAAAGGAGCTACTAGGCGGAAAAGGGGCGAATCTCGCCGAGATGTCGAGATTGGGGATTCCTGTTCCTCCGGGATTCACCCTCACCACCGAGGTGTGTCGTCGCTACCACGAGCACGATGGCGAGTACCCGGCGAGCCTCGGGGCCGAGATGGAGTTGCATCTCGCCAAGCTCGAAGGTTTCATGGACCAGGGACTGGGCAGCGTCGAGCGTCCTCTTCTGGTCTCGGTGCGTAGCGGAGGTCCCATCTCCATGCCGGGGATGATGGACACGGTGCTCAATCTGGGACTCAACGACGAGATCGTTGCTGCCCAGATGGACGACGGTGCCAGGAGGTTCCTGCTCGACTGCTACCGGCGACTCCTGGCGATGTACGGGGACGTCGTCCTGGGTCTTTCGATGAAAGACTTCGATGCTGCCCTCGCAGGGTGTCGCGAGCGCGCTGGTGGTGACGAGCGAGATTTCACCATCGATGACGCGGAGTGGCTCCTGGACGAGTACAAGGCGATCTACGAGCGATCCGGTGATGACTTCCCGCAGGATCCGAGGCAGCAACTGTGGGGTGCGGTGGGTGCGGTGTTCGCGAGCTGGAACAACCAGCGCGCCATCGACTACCGCAGACTCCATGACATCCCGGCAAGTCTCGGAACGGGAGTCAACGTCCAGGCCATGGTCTTCGGCAACCAGGGCCCAGACTGTGGCACCGGCGTTGCCTTCTCGCGCAACCCCGCAAACGGTGAGAGACGCCTCTACGGTGAGTACCTCGTCAACGCCCAGGGTGAGGATGTGGTCGCCGGCACTCACACCCCGAGGGCGATCCAAGGCGAGAACGGCGATCCCGGCCTCGCCGAAGACTTCCCTGATGCCGCGCGAGATCTCGCCGAGATCTGCGAGACCCTAGAGAAGCACTTCGGCGACATGCAGGACGTCGAGTTCACGATTCAGCACGCCAAGCTGTTCATGCTGCAGACCCGCACCGGCAAACGCAGCGGGCCGGCCGCCGTGCGCACCGCCGTGGACATGGTGCACGAGGGCCTGATTGGTCGAGCGGCCGCAGTCATGCGGGTCGAGCCCCATCATGTCGTTCAGTTGCTGGCTCCCGAGCTCGACCCTGGAGGCCGCGAGTCCGCCCCCGAGGCCGGGCGTCTGCTGGGCCTCGGACTGCCGGCGGGACCGGGCGCCGCGTCGGGCCGGATTGCGTTCACGGCGGAGAGGGCCGAGGAGATGGCGGCCGACGGACCCGTGATCCTGGTTCGCAACGAGACCTCGCCAGAGGACATCGTCGGCATGAACGTGGCCTCTGGCATCCTCACGACGCGTGGCGGTATGACGTCACATGCCGCAGTCGTAGCCCGCGGCCTCGGCAAGCCGTGTGTGGTCGGTGCCGGCTCTCTGATCGTCGACGAGCACGTCGGCCTCTTACGTTCCGGGGATCGTGTCCTTCAGGAAGGAGAGCTGCTGTCGATCGAAGGCTCGAGAGCCGAGGTCTTCGAAGGTGGAATCCCTACGTACCCGTCAGAGGCCTTGCAGGTTCTGCGGAGCGCTGATCTCGAAGATCTGCCGGAGTCCTGCGAGCCCGCGGCGGCGGCGCTCATTGAGCTCTTGAGCTGGGCAGACGAGCTGCGGCGACTCCGGGTCCGAGCGAACGCGGACACCCCGGAAGATGCAGCCGTGGCGGTTGCGCTCGGTGCCGAGGGCATCGGACTCTGCCGCACCGAGCACATGTTTTTTCACGAAGAGCGGATCTCGTGGGTGAGGCAGATGATCCTGGCTCCGAGTGCCGCCGTACGTGCTGCGGCCTTGGCCAAGCTGCTCCCGGTCCAACAGCGAGACTACGAAGGGATCTTTCGGGCTCTCGAGGGGCGTCCGGTTACCATCAGGCTGCTCGATCCACCGCTGCACGAGTTCTTGCCGCGGCGCGAATCGGCATTGATCGAGTTGGCGGCCACGATGGGGCTCGAGGCTGAAGCGGTAGCCGATCGCGTAGAAGCTCTGGTCGAGGCGAACCCGATGCTCGGTCACCGTGGCTGCCGTCTCGGAGTGACGGCTCCCGAGATCTACGAGATGCAGGTCGAAGCGATCGTGAGAGCGGCTTGCCTGATGGCGGGTTCCGGCATCCGTGTCCAACCCGAGATCATGGTCCCGCTCACCGGTACCAAGAACGAGATGGCTTCGTTGCGCGAACGCATCGAAGCGGTGACCGAGCGCGTGCTTCGCCAGCAGGGGAGCCCCAAGATCGACATCCTCGTCGGTACCATGATCGAGGTTCCGCGAGCCGCGCTGGTAGCGGACGAGCTCGCCACGGTTGCCGATTTCTTCTCGTTCGGAACCAACGATCTGACACAGATGACTTTCGGATTCTCGCGTGATGACGCGGGCGCTTTCCTACCGAGCTATATCGAAGGTGGGATCTTGGCAGCCGACCCGTTCGCCACTCTCGACCGCGACGGTGTCGGGCAGCTCGTGCGCATGGGGACCGAGCGCGGCCGAGAGGTCAATGAGAGCCTCAAGGTAGGAGTCTGCGGGGAGCACGGCGGTGACGGACGGTCGATCGAGTTCTTCGAGAGCTGCGGACTCGACTACGTTTCCTGCTCTCCCTATCGGGTGCCAGTGGCGAGGCTCGCTGCTGCCAGGGCAGCGGTGGCGGCGCGGTGACGAGACGCTCGTGCGAAAGGTCTCCGACGACTAGCGGCGAGTCGAGGCCTCATGGGCCGTCGCTGATGGGTGGCAGTCATGGGTGATATCCGGAAGAAGCTGCTGGTGGCCGTGGTGTCGTGCTTGCTCGCGATGGCGGTCTTCGAGGTGGGTATCCGTGCTGTGTTTGCAGTGCAGATGGGCCCCCGAGTGCTTGCCTACGGAACACCGCTCTTTCGTAACGACGTCGAGGTCGATGTCGAAGACCCTCGCTGGGTCGCCGAGCATCTCAACCAGAGTGCCGGTTACACCAAGTACTTTCCCAACGAACGCAAGATCGACCGCGACCCGGTGACCGGTGAGCTCTTTGATGTTGCGATCAATCGTCGCGGCTTTCGTGGGCGAGACTTCGACGAAGCCAAAGCAGCCGACACGATCAGGGTGGTGGCGCTGGGCGCCTCGTCGACTTTTGGTTACTACAACCGTGACGAGACGACCTATCCGGTCTATCTCGAAGACGAGCTGAACTCGAGTGAGCAAGCGACCTATGAGGTCATCAATCTCGGGATTCCTCACCTCAGTGGAGAGCAGATCCTGGCCCTCTTTCTGGCCGAGGCTCTACCGCTGGATCCCGATATCGTCACCTTCTACGAAGGTCGCAACGACAGTGCCGCAGGCGTTTGGGAGAGTCAGGAGAAGGAGCCCGAGCGGGCTGGCGATGCGGTTGATGCCGCGGGATCGGACGTGGAGGAGTCACGGGGCGTCCGTCAACGGCTGGCGAACCTCGGTTGGCTGCGGAGCGGGTTTCGCAAAGCTCGTGACCTGTCGATGGCCCTAGCGTTCGTCGACAGTTTCCTGGTGGAGAACCAGGTCCTCATGCTGGATGAGGAGTATCTCGCTGGCCATCTCGAGGGCAAGAGCGATCGTTTCGTCGGCAGCGTGGCGGAGATCGCTCGTGTCTGCGCTGCCCGCGGCATCGAGTTCGTCGTTGCCAACCAGCAGGCGAGATCGGTGACGACACTCGACGATTCGCTGCATGGCGACGATCCGATCACGGACGTCAGTCGACTGAGCTATGCGGAAGAGGTCGAGCTGGTGAGAACGAAGCTCGATCGCGACGGAAAGATCTCCTACAACGAGCTTGCGTTCTTGACTCACGCCGAGTTGCAGCGCGACCTGCGCGCGTGGGCCGAACGCGAGGGTGTTCCGTTCGTCGACGTGATCGGCGCTTTGGACGGGCACCGTTCAGAACTCGTCACCTACGTTCATCTCAGTCCTGCTGGGAACCGGCTCATCGCGGGCGCGTTGGCCCAAGCAATCCTGGAGTTGGACTTCGGTGGGGAGCCCGACGAGTGAGTGAGCGAGTGGGGGCGCGAGTCAGTCGATCGAAGGCTGGAGGGAGAGGTGCCCGCTCATGATCATCAGTTCGCGGAGTGCACTGTTGACCAGCAGGTCCCCGGCGCCGACCTCGACGAAACTCGCTTCGGTGGCCCCGTAGCCGCCCTCCGCGGCCGCACGGATCGTCGGAAAGTAACCCAGCTCGCCATTGGCGTAACCCACGAAGATGGTGTCGCGCACGAGACTCTGAGACTTGAGCCGCAGACCGTGCTCGACGAAAAACTCGCCTGGAAAGGTGGCGAGCGCGAGACTGCTGCCAAGCAGGACGACGTTGATCTCCGCCTGCTGTTCTTTGCGAAACCGCTCGGCGTAGTAGTCGAAGAGCCGTTCCGCTCCCGCCTCTCGGTAACGTTGACGGAGTTCGGGATCACTCAGGTCCCACCGAGGTTCCATAGAGATGCTCAAGCGGCTGACAGCCAGCTTCTCGGGGCCGTCGATGGGGCTGACGGACGCGCGACGCCGGGTCTCGAGCACCACGCTCGCGAGGGCCTCTCCCATGTCCTTCGTACGCTCGAAGCCACCCTCGCTCGGTGATGTCTTGTCCCAGAAGGGATTGATGTCACCAGCCGCTGCGGGCAGATAGAGAGGGATCCCTCCGCCTGACGACTGCACCCTGTCGGCCATGATGCCTGGGTAGTCAGCCGAGATCTCGAGGTTCTCTGGACCCAGAACGACGGGGTGACACGCGAAGCTGACCAGCGTGGCCATGGGCTCGCCTCCGACCGTGTCGAACGCTGCGACTGCGACTTGATGATCGACGGGGGAGGTCGGCGTGCCTTGACGATTTGCCCACAACATCTCGACCGTGCCGTCGTCGTGGACCTTGCGTCGGTTGTGGCACAGGTCGGCCTTGCCGTAGGCGACCCCGATCCGGACTCGCTCGAGATTCTGGGCGGCTTCGACTACTGCGCTGACGATGCGGGATTCGAGGATGCGGACCCACGAGTCTTCCGAGGAAGGAAAATCGGACCGAATGCGCGGCGCCGAGTGGGTGTGTGACGCGGTGAGCACGAGGTGTTCGATGCCTGTTTGACTCTGCACCTGTGATCGCACTGTGGCGGTCTGCCGGCTGCTGATCGAGCCCAGATCGAGGGCGACGATGCCGAGTCGTTCGCTACCGTCCGTGATCACGAGTGCTCTGGCGAACAAGGAGTCGTGCACGCCCTGCGACGTGTTCTCACCCCGGGCTCCGTAGCCGTACATGGGGCCGCCCAGCGGAGGGGTGATCTCGACTGCAGCGGCGCCGGCTCGAAGCTCCGCACCGAGTGGCGAACCGAACGAGAACAGGCAGGCTACGGCGCAGGTCATCAGGGTCTTGTAGCTCATGGCAGTGGGTCCTTCCTCATGTGGAGGATGAAGCAGGTTTGGGCTCAGAGCTTCGAACCAGGCGTTTGTCGCAGCCAAAGGTGACGACCAAGAGCCCGACGAGCTCGAGAATCCAGGTCACGTTGACTCCGTCATGGAACACCCTCAGGTCGCGAATGTCGAATGAGATGGCTCGCATCAGAGCGTAGCCCAGCACTGCGGTCATGCCGAGGAGCGTGACCCAGGGACCGGGCTGTGAGCCCGCCAGTCGGAAGAGGACGAGCAGGCCAGCGGTGGTCACGACCGCCAAGACGACGACGAGCAGCACCTGGAAGAACCAACGCTGCTCGTAGAGATCGATGGTTTGGAGGAACTGTCGACCGAAAGTGCTGACGAGAATTTGCAGGTCGGCTTGTTTGTTGATTCCGAGGACCGCGAGCATGACTGCCGCGGCCCTGAAGAACAGACGTGTGGGAGCGTCGGTCGTAGCCGGACGTCCGGCTCGACGCCAACATCGGAACGTGGCGACGAAGTACAGCAGCGTGATGGTGAGCCCGAGCGGGTCGATATCGCCCATTGACGTCGACTATCCCTGAGGTCCTGCGTGTGCTGGAGCCGTGGAGCTGACAAGGTCCGTATCTTGCGTAGCCGCGTGGTAGTGCTCCATTCCGCCACAAGGCTCCGTTCCGCCCCCCGGCGCGCCTCCGTGTGCGCCCCGAGACACCCCGTGCAAGACCTTACCGGTTACCCGATCCGATACCGCTGGATTCTCTTGCTGGCACTGCTGGCCGCGGTGTCGTCGGCTACCGTTGCGGCCGCTTCGGAAGGTGCTGCTGCGCGCGTCGACGCTGGTGGGATCTCGTGTTCCAGTGGGGGAAACATCGTCTGCCTCGGGGGCGACGGACGGTACCGAGTCCGGACCGAGTGGCGGCTGAGTGACGGTACAACGGGAGATGGAGTTGGACTGGAGCTGACGCGCGATACAGGGGCCTTCCACTTCTTCGATCCCGCCAACCTCGAGATCGTCGTCAAGGTCCTGGATGGATGTGGGGTCAACGGTCAGGTCTGGGTTTTTGCGGCGGGCCTGACCGACGTCGGCGTGGTGGTCGTCGTGAGAGATCTCGTGACCGACGAGACTGCACGCTACACCAACGACGTCGGGACGCCGTTCAGGCCCATTCGCGACATCGAAGCTCTCGGTGGCTGCGATGGGGAACCGCCACCTCCGACCTCCGGTGGCCTGGCCGACCGTGCACGTCGCGCCAATTTTGCGATTGCCGTCGATCAGACAGCGGGTTCGTATACCGGTCGCGCCCTGTGTAACGCGCGTCTGGGCAATCAGCAGTGGCGTTCTGCCATCGAGTTCTCGGAGATCGATGGCCCTGAGCACGAGCTCTGGAGGATCTGTACGTGCCCGCAGATCGAAGGTGAATGTCAAGACGAGGCGCGGAGTGCGATCGACGCGCTCGATGCTCGCCGCAGCGGTGGCGGCTGACGCCCCGCGTCGCTCCGCGGCACTCACTCCAGCTGGAACCCGGCCCGGCTACGATTCTGCGGTCTGCCCGGGGAGATCGGGCAGGAGGATGGGAGTTCCGGGGCTGAGGGCTCGCAGGTCCTCGATGGCGGGGTTGGCGTCGAGAACCAGTTCGAGGAGACCCTCGGTGTAGCGACCATACCGCTCCTGGATCATGCCGGAGATGCTTCGTCCGGCAGGGAGGCGCACGACCTCGCCCCCCACTTCGCCGCCTGTTCCCTCGGTTGCCGGCAGCGGCTCGTCATCGGTCTCCGTGGCGCTCGAGTTGGTGTCACTCGAATCGTCGAGGAGCCCGTTTGCGCTGCCGCCCGCTGGCTCAGGAGTGCTTTCAGGCGCAAAACCGGGATTCAGACTCACTGGAGTTGCCGACGAGGTTCGCACGGTGGCCAGTCCGGGAAGCTCGATCGACGTACCGGCCACGACAGTTTCAGGATCCTGGATCTGTGGATTGGCCGCGAGTACCGCGCTCAGGAGAACGTCGTCGTAGCGACCGTAGCGCTCCAGGATCAACTCGTACAGCGAGCTACCGAGCTCGAGAGCGACAGTCTGCGGCGCGTCTGGATCAGAGGGTGTAGGCAACTCCTCGACCACTTCGCTTGCGGGAGCGGGCTCGGTCTCGGCGGTGACTGCGCTCTCTGTTGGTGCTGCTTCGGATTCTGCTGCAGTGTCAGAAGAGTCGGACCAGCGAAACCAGGCCAGAGTCGACAGCAGGACGACGAGCGTTGCAGCGAGGCCGAGCCACAGCGATTGTCGCGCTTCGCTCATCCAGCTGCGACGGGGAAGGAGACCAGTCTGATCGAGACGTTCTCTCGGCGCGTTCTTGATGGCGAGTTGGGCGTGGCGCCGCCCAGCCCCCGGACTGGAGTCGCCGAACGCGAAGAGGAGTGCGTTGTGGCAGAGAATGTTGAGCTGCCTGGGAACACCCTTCGAGAACTTGACGATGTTGCGAATTGCCGCCTGATCGAGGAGGGCATGATTCGAGCCGGCGACCTGGAGTCGGTGATCGATGTACTTGGATGACTCGGCCGCCTCGAGAGGCTCGAGGTGTGAGGTGATTGCGATGCGATCGGCGACGTGTCGCAGATTCTTGCGACCGAGGCGCGCGCGCAACTCGGGCTGACCAACCAGAACGATCTGAAGCAGTTTGGCTTTGGTCGTCTCGATGTTGAGCAGCAGCCGAAGCTGCTCGAAAGCTTCGTCCGAGAGGGTCTGGGCCTCGTCGATGATCAGAATGGCCAGCTGGCCACTGTTCGCGAGCGACGTCAGATGATCTCGCAGTGAAGCGAGCGTCTCCGAGCGGCTCGGCGCCACGTGCTCAAGCCCGAACTCACCGAGGGCCAGCGCGAGGATCTCGTCGAAGTCGCTGATACCGGCGTTGACGACCGCAACCTCGGCGTGCTTGCGCCAACTCTTCGTCAGTGCCGCGACCAGGGTGCTCTTGCCAGTACCGACTTCTCCCGTGAGAACGGCAAGGCCTCGGCCCTGATGGACGGCCAGCTCGAGCGCCGCGATGGCCTCGGAATGGCTGGGGCTGAGGTAGAGGAAGTCCGGGTCGGCGGTGAGTGAAAACGGCTCACGATCCAGCGAAAAATGAGACAAGAAGGCCGCTTGCAGGTCGGGCCGATCGTGCTGGTAGTGTGACTCGGCTTCGTCGGTCTTGGTCGCGAGCATTCCTAGACTCGTACTGGAACAGGATTCGGGATGGGCATAGCGCACGCGTCCCTTACCCAAAGTATTGCAAGCGGCGAGCCAATTGTCGTGGCTTCGCCAGGCGGCGTCGTCGCTCTGAGAACAATGACCCGCGACGACGTCTTCCTGCCGATTGACGACAACAGCGTGGGTTCGTGGAGCCATGCTCGGACGCCCGATCCCGAGGACGACCGCGCCCTGGACGCCCTGCACACCATGGTCGAGTGGCCCGGTGACGCTTGGGAGGTCTTGGGCATCTGGAATGGGTTCGAGACGTCGTCCGCAACGTGGTAGCGATGACGACCGGAGATCCTCGGACCGCACGCAGTCATCGGACCTCGACCGACCGTAGGCGTGCACTTGGCTTCTTGGTACTGAAGTGGTGCTTGGCGCTCGCGGCGATCGCCTATCTCATGCACAAGGAGCACGGTGCTCTGGCAAATCTGTTGTCCGGAGAGACGGGGGTTTCCTGGAGGCGAGCGCCGATGGCCGCGTTCTTGTTCTTGCTCGCACTCGGACTGGCAGGGTTGCGTTGGTACGTCCTTTTGCGAGCCCAACAGGTTGGCCTCAGGTTGAAGTCGTGTCTACGCATCGGCGTGCTGTCGAGCTTCTCGAGCTTGCTGCTCCCGAGTGCAGTGGGTGGCGACGCCGTACGGGCGCTCATGGTGACGAGAGCGGTACGTGGTCAGCAGCGGAGTGTGGCTGCCCTATGGAGCATCGCCATCGACCGTGTGGTCGGGCTGCTAGGCCTCCTGTTGCTGATCGTGTTGTCGGCAATTCTGGCTTGGCCGTTTGTCGCCGAGTCGTCGAGATTGCGTTCGGCAGCAACGGCTGCTCTGGTCGGCTTGCTGTTCGTGATGTTGGGTGTTGCCGTCGGCATCTCGAGACGTGTTCATCGCTCGGACCTGTTTTTGGCGCTCGGACGGATTCCGAAGGTCGGTCCGGTAATCCTCCAGATCTCAGAGGCCATGCTGGCCTATCGTCGCCGAGCGCTGACGCTTCTGGGTGCGCTGGTCATCAGTGTCGTGGTTCATGGCCTGTACGTGAGTGTTCTCCGGCTCCTCGGACTGGGTTTGGTCGGCGATCTTGTTCCCACGAACGTTCTGATGGTCGTGGTGCCCTTGGCCTTGGCCGCTGGAACCCTGCCGCTGACGCCAGGTGGGATCGGAGTGACAGAAGTTGCGATCGACGAGATCCTGGAGTGGGTTGGCTACGCCGACTCAGGTGTCCTGGTCGTCATGCTTCAGTTTCGGGTGATCCAAGCTGTTCTCGCTGTGTGCTGCTTCGCGTCCTTGGGCCTCTGGTCCCACGAATCGAGCGTTGACCGTGGTGATCCCGGTCCAGAAGGTGAGTGAGACAGCGAACCGATTCATCCCGTGCCTCGCGACGCCACTCTGATGTTGATGGGGTGTTGATGGAGTCTGGATGGTGGTGTGGATGCAGGGGTGAGTGTGGACGCAGAGAGTGGATGGATCTGGATGGATCTGACGTGCTGCCACTACAATGCGAGCCGTCTGAACGTCTCGAGTGAACCGCCTTCGATGCCGCAATTTCCATCGGCCGGCGCGAATGATGGACGTCACCACTCCCAGACCAGAGAGCCGCATGGAGACCCGCCAAGTCGCTACGACCGACACCGAGAGCCCCCGAGCGCGCCGCAAGGCGCTGATGGCTCTCGTGAGTCTCGTGGTCTCGGCCGGCGTCGTGCTGGTCGTGGTCGAGATCGGAGCCAGGATGTTGCTGCCCAGACCGGGTTGGGTGCCGCATCCGCTGCACCACACCGAAGGAATGCTCCGCGATCTGGGCGACAGCGATCGCCTCTACGGCTACGCACCTGGGTTTTCCGGATGGATCGAGACGCCGGAGTACGAGATCTCGGTCGCGATCAACTCGTTGGGATTTCGGGACGATGAGCCCGAGGTTGGAGCGTCGCCGAGAATCCTGGCGTTAGGCGACTCGTTTACGGTGGGGTTTGGCGTCGAGGCCCGACAGTCCTGGCCAGAGCGACTAGCTTCCGAACTCGGCGGGGTCGAGGTCTTCAATGCGGGCGTCTCCGGCTACAGCGCCGCTCAGATTGCCGACACGTTCGCCGAACTCCTGGAGGTCTTTTCTCCCGAGCTCGCGATCGTCGGGCTCTACAGCTCGCGTCACTGGCGAGTTGACGATCCTTACGTCGTACGGGACGGCTTCCTGGTGTCGTCGAGTTGGCTGGAGCGAATCGAGTTCGAAGACGACGGTTTCTACGTGTCTTCCGACAAGCCCGTCGGTCGTGGTCTCGAGCGAGTGCTCGACAAGACCACCTATCTCGGAGCCCACCTCTTTCGACGAGTGCCGGGGAGGCTGCGAGGCAGGAACTTCGTCGAACAGACCGCCGAGC
>JANQPS010001373.1 GCA_028285365.1 Thermoanaerobaculia bacterium
ATCGTAGTCGCCGTCACCGTCGAGGTCCGCAGGCACCAGAGCGCGCCCCACGTCGTATCCGGACACGAAGTCGCCACCGACGGCCGCCCAATCGCCGAAGCCTCCGGAACCATCGTTGCCGAGCAGCAGGTCAGGCTCGGCATAGTCGTTCCAGAACCACCCGTCGCGACCAGCAATCGGCTTGGGACGTCGTTTCGTCGCTCCGTTGACGACAGCGATATCCAGATGCCCGTCGTTGTCGGCATCGAAGAACGCCGTGCCGAATCCCGTGTAGACGAGGCTGGGAACTCCAACCGCTACCGAAGCCGTCGTGTCTTCGAACCCCAGCTCCCCGAGGTTTTCGTAGAACGTGTTGGTCTCGTCGATCAGGTGCGTCATGAACAGGTCCAGATCACCGTCGCCATCCGCGTCACCAGCGCTCACTCCCATTCCGGCTTCACTCTGACCGTGTTGGTTGGTCGCCGCCCCGAGGAGCACGGCGTCGTCCTCGAAGCTACCGTTCCCCTGGCTCAGCCAGAGGTTGTTCGGGTCGGCGTCGTTGGCGACGTAGAAGTCCGGCCAGCCGTTTTCATCGAAGTCGGCACACACGACGCCGAGCCCGGCGTCCTCGACGCGATGAATCCCGGCGCTCACGGTCACGTCTTCGAAACGCTCACCAGCAACGTTGCGATAGAGCAGGTCGCTCACCCCTGGAAACTCCGTGGGCCCACAGAAGTCACGGCGTCCGATGTCGTCGACACATTCGCGTTCGTCGAACGCCACGTAACGTGTCACGTAGAGGTCGAGGTAGCCGTCGAGATCGAAGTCGCACGCGACCGCTGACGTCGACCATCCGCCGTCTCCCAGGCCACTGGCCCCGGTGGCGTCTTCGAAGACACCGCTACCGAGGTTGCGGTAGTACACGTCCTCGCCGTAGTTGGTGACGAAGAGGTCCTGATCGCCGTCGTTGTCCGCGTCGAAGGCGACGGCACCCATCCCGTATCCTCGATCGCCGACTCCGCCGGCCTCGGTCTCATCGACGAACCGGCCATCTTCGAGCTGCACAAACAGACGATTCGCCGAAGACTCGGTGGCTCCGGAATCGAGACGCGCGCCGGAGTTCGTGAGGTAGACGTCGAGACGTCCGTCACCGTTGGCATCGAACACCGCCAAGCCACCCCGCATGATCGCGGGCATCATGAAGTCGCCGCGGTCGCCGCCCGAGTGGCTGAAGCTCAGCCCGACGTCTTCGGTGACCTCGACGAACAGCGGCGCCAGCTCTGTCGGAGCCGAAGGATCGACACCCTGACCGGACGAGCTGGCCGCGTCGCTCGACGTCGATCCGGAGGCACTCTCGTTGCCCCCGCCACATCCCGCGACCACGCCACCCAAAACCGTCAGCACCAACGGCACCCATAGCGCTGTCATCGATGTCAACGCGAGACTCCTCGACTCGGCTCGCGACGGTCCGTCGGCAAGAGACACTCCGCTCGGCACCTAGAACTCCAGCCTCTCGAGATCGAGCTCGACCAGCGACGACTCACCCTCGACGATGCGCAAGAACCGGTTGATCGGAACGTCATCGAATCTCTGAATCACGCCGCTGGCAGGCCACGAGACCTCCACGGAATCGATGCGCTCCGCACGGCCCAGTCCGATGACCTGCCTGAGCGAGCTCGATCCGAAGCTGCCGCCGCTGGTCACCCACCTGAAGCGCGGCCTCGGTACCTCTCCCTCTTTGACGTTCACGAGGATCCGCGCACCCAGGGCCGCACGATTCGACTGCACCCCGACCAGATCGAGAGCCACGAACCGATTCTCGAAACCCGGGTTCTCGAACAGCGCGTCGCCGAACCGGTCGCCAGGAAAAATCCCACCCATCTGCTCGAAGACATCGAGGTCACCATCGTTGTCGAGGTCACCGAAGGCTACGGAGTGGCCCTTCTGGAGGTGGCCAAATCGGCCCTGGTAGGACACATCGACGAAGCGTGAGCCTTCGACGTTGCGGTACATCACGTTGGGAGTCAGGGCTTCGAAATCCGGATAGCCGGTGCCGAGATAGATATCGAGATAGCCGTCGTTGTCGAGATCGCCGAAGTTGGCTCCCATCGGCAGCGCCAAGCGCTCGAGCCCCACCTTCTCAGCCACGTTCACGAAGCCGCCTCGACCATCTCCTCGGTACAGGTGAGGGAGATCGAAGCCGGTGTCATACCCGAGGTAGCTGGCCGCAACCGCAGCCACGGCGTCTTTGTCACCCTTGTAGCTCGGAACGTAGAGATCGAGATGGCCGTCGTTGTCATAGTCCCAGAACCACACCGGGAACGAGTCGTGTGGTTGATCGACCCCGAGTGACGGCGCCACGTCTTCGAAGCGCACCAGCCCTCGATCATCTGGCCCGAGGTTGCGGTACAGGCGGTTCGCGCCTTCCATGACCGAGACGTAGAGGTCGGGCCAGCCATCGGCGTCGTAGTCTCCCCACACGGATCCCTTGACGAAAGCGCGGGTCTCGACGCCGGCTTCACCAGCGATGTCGGTAAAGGTGCCGTCACCGTTGTTGCGATAGAGCTGTGACGGCGCCTCGATGGCGGCGTTACTCTCGTTGCCGACAAACAGATCGACAAAGCCGTCGTTGTCGAAGTCAGCCCACGCGCCGGTCTGCGTCGGGTAGCGGTGAGTCATGCCAGCCGCGAGCGTGACGTCGGAGAAGGTG
>JANQPS010001374.1 GCA_028285365.1 Thermoanaerobaculia bacterium
TCCGCGAGGGTTGTCGGTAGGCGACGTCTCGTAATAGCGGGCGTCGAACCAGTCTGAGCACCACTCATGAACGTTCTCGCCAAGGCCCTGGAACCCGGCCGGATGCTGCGATGGGTAGAGGTCGACAGGCTCGGGCCCCTGCTGCCACCGGGTTGCGTAGTCCTCGAGCGCCTCTGGCGGCGAGTCTCCGTAGGGGTAGAGAACCCGTCGACCCCAGGTAGCAGCGCTCTCCCATTCGGCTTCAGTAGGGAGACGAATCCGCGAACCCAGGCTCGAACTCAGCCAGTCACAGTAGGCGCAGGCATCGTCCCATGACGGCCCGACCGCGGGCATTCGGGGATGACCAAACTCGGGTTGGTCCCAGAACTGCGGAGCTTCGTTCCCGGTCGCGTCGAGGAAACGCTGGTACTCGTCACGGGTGACCTGAGTGCGAGCGAGCTTGAACGCACTCACCCTGACGACGTGCGACGGATTCTCCTCTCTTCGCTCGCCGCCGCCCATCTCGAAGACCCTCTCCGGGACCTCGATCCAATCGGGACACTCCGGAGGTCCGAGCGAGACGTCGGTCGTTGGCTTCCTACTCGAGTGACCGGGCTGAGGCATCGGACAGTCGTACCGGTGTCGGTGGGCTTGTCATGGGAAAGGAGCGTGGACCGCTGGTGCCGGCAGTCTCGATCCGCTGGACCCTGAGGTTGAACCACGAAGCTGGCACACGGGACCGGCTCATGGGACCGTACATGGGTCTTTGGACCGGAACCAGAACCATGAGGCTGGCACCTGGACCTGCAGTGTCGCACAGGTGGTCACGACGAGGTGAGTCAGCGCGGCGACCCTGGTAGATTGACGCCGAGATCGAGGATGCCGTCGGGTGGCCTCGAGGCCTGGTCGACTGTCGGGATACTTCTGAGGAGAGGAATATGACGCTTTCTGTTCGCCCTGTGACATGTGGCGGCTTTGGGATGCACAGCTGGTCGCGGGGACTCACGCTCGGCGTCTGTGCCCTGATCGTTCTGATGGGCACCGCGCCGCTACTGGCCTCAGACGCCGACAACTGGCCGGGCTGGCGTGGTCCGGGGGGACTGGGTATCGCCTCTCAGCAGGCAAAGATCCCAACGGATTGGAGCGCCGAGAAGATCCTCTGGAAGACGCCGATAGAAGGCAGCGGGCACTCGTCACCGGTCATCTGGGAGAACCGGATCTTCCTGACGTCAGCCATCGAAGGAGACGTCATCGAAGGCAAGACTGCGCCCGACCACACATTTGGTGGCCAGCCATTCAAGCACCCCCAGTCGGAAGGGGGGAACAAGGCCCACACGATGAAGGTGATGGCCGTCGATGCGGCATCGGGCAAACTGCTCTGGTCAGACACCGTCCACGAGGGGCCGGTCTATGACGACCGTCACCAACGCAACACCTACGCCTCACCGACACAGGCCGTCGACGGTGAGCGGGTGTACTCGTACTTCGGCGCAGAGGGTGTCTTCGCGCATACCCTCGAGGGAGAACTGGCCTGGTCGAAAGATCTCGGCGACATCAGGTCGGTGGGCCTCGGAGTCGCGTCCTCGCCCGTCGTCGTCGGCGACGTCGTCATCATCCAGGCTGACGAAGACTCAGGCGACGCGTCATTCATCGTGGCCCTTGAGCGCAGCACCGGCGAACAGGTGTGGCGCCGCGAGCGTGAAGTCCAGGTGAGCTGGACCACGCCGCTGGTGCACGAGCGTGAGGGAGTGACTCAGCTGATTACGGTCGGCTACGAGCTGGCGATTGCCTACGACCCGGCGACCGGGCGGGAGCTGTGGAAGGCCAAGGGCCTCGACAGCAACGCCATTCACGCTCCCATGATCATCGACGACATGATGATCCTGACGTCGGGCTACCCGAACAAGGTCATCTTCGCGATGCCCCTCGGGGTCGAGGGTGACCAGAGCGCAGCGGATCTCGCGAAGTGGCGCTACAACAAAGGCACGGCCTACATGCCGTCGAACGTGCTCTACGACGGGCTGCTCTATCTGACCAACGACAACGGCGTGCTCACCTGTCTCGATGCCAGGACCGGTGAACTGGTCTACGAAGGCGGCCGCTCGCCGGCTGGTGGACGTTATGCGGCGTCACTGATCGCTGCCGGGGGACACATCCTGATGGTGAATCAGGACGGTGACGGCACGATCGTGAAGGCCGGCAAGGAGTTCGAAGTCGTGGCCACGCCGTCGATCGATGAACCGGTATGGGCCACACCCGCAGTGATTGGCTCGACTCTCTACCTGCGCGGAACGACGCATCTCTACGCGATCGCGAACTGAGGACGGTGCAGTCCGGCGCGACCCAAGGCACGACCCTGGGAAGCGATTTCTCTAGCTCAGGGCTGGCGACTTGCAGAGAACTGAGAGCCACGAATGACGCGGCTCGTCAGGGGACGCCGTCCGCCTTGGCCGGGCGACTCCGTTATTGGGATTGTGGGGGCGGCGACACCGGCCCCTGCCGACCGTATCGATGGCACGCGACATGGCACGCGACATGCACTCGACATTCGCACGCGATATTCCGCGACAGCAGTGCGCTCGACTTGATCCTGGTCAAGGACCCTGAGTCGGCTGGGTTGCAGGATGTCGCCTCCAAGGCACGTACTCACGCACCAACTCCGAAGACAGACTCCGTAGATCCCGCGAACATCGTTGAGCCCAGCATGAGCCAGTCCCAGTTCAAGTCCAAGTGCTGCAAGAAGATCGTCAACAAGGGGCGTGCCTGTAGCCGGTGCCCGTTGGCGGCCTATCTCGAGGGCACGAAGATTCCGAAGAAGATCCGCAAGCGGCTCGATGACTCGCTCGTGGCGAAGGCGAACCGCAAGCGCGCCGCCTGACCGCTCGCTCGGTCTGCAGGGATCTCTCGAGTCTCGAACTGCTGCCGGCGTGCAGTCGCCGGCTTTCGTCCATGGTCGGAAGCCCTGCCTGAGTGACGGGGTTCTCTAGATCGGGTCTTCTAGATTGGGCCCCAGGGCGGGCCTTGCGCTGCGCGGGCAGGCGTCTCGAGGCCTTGTCTCCGACGTCGTTGCCTCTCATGATCTAGTGACGACACAGTTGGAGATGGCGACAGACTGGATGACGACCGAGTCGGACACGTCGTCTTCGCCTCGAGGAACAACAAGAGACCTGGCCAGGGAAAGGCGACGAGACATGTCAGCTCGTTGCCGAGAGCAGTGGAACCGATGGAGCCTTACCGATGAGCAAGACGACTGACCCGTGGTCCCAGGTCGAAGCACACGACATCTCGAGTCTGGAATGTCGCTCTCCTGGCGAGCTGCGGGCGACTCTCTCAGCTCTCTCAACTCTTTCTGCCGTCGCCGTTTTGTCATGGCTCGCCGTGTCGGTGGCTGGGGCACAGCACCATGGAGCCCACTCCGCAGGCAAGATCGAGACGTTTCTGGTCGAGGGCTTGCGCATCGATCCGGACGCTCCGCCGCGGGGAAGTGCGGTAGGGAGAGCGGGAGCCCGGCTGGCCGATGGTGGCTACCTGCACCTGGTATACGGCAAGCCCTACGCGCGAGGTCGCCAGATCTTCGGCGGTCTCGTAGCCTTCGACCAGGTTTGGGCCACAGGTGCGCATCAGTCCAGCGAGCTGGCGACGACTGTGCCGATTACCGTCGGTGATCAGCGCGTGGAACCAGGTGTCTACAGTCTGTTCACGACGCCGGGCAAGACGAGCTGGAGGCTACATCTCAACAGCGCGCTCGGAATGCACCTGGCGGACGACTACGACCCGGATCTGGACGTCGCCGTCGTGGACGCCGCTCCCAAGACGCTCGACTCCCCGTCGCCGGGACTGGTCCTGGAGTTCATCGACGCGGACGGTACTTTGGCTCTTCGTATCCGATGGGACCGGACCGTGGTCGACTTTCCGATCACGGTTCACGCCGACTGAGCACCTCGCTCTTCGCCGCTCTTTGCCTGGGCTTCCCGGCACCACTGACCGGCTAGTGAGAGCGATGGCCAGTGAGAGTGGTGGATATGAGAGTGATGGATATGAGAGATGGATAAAGAGCGAGTGAGAGGTCGCGGCAAGACCGTTACGGGAGCAGGAGGCGTTCCACCTGTTTGACCCGCGAGCGCGCGACGGGTACCGAGTGTCCTCCCTCCAGCTCGAGCACGCGCCCTCCGCTCGGACGATTCTGGATCTGCATCACTCTCGCCAAGGCGACGATGGCGCCGCGGTGAACGCGCGCAAAACGCTCACCGTCCAGCTGTTCTTCGAGACGATTGAGACTGGCCCGGATCAGATGGCTCTGGCCATCGTCCACGTGGAGCCGGACGCAGTAGTCGTCGCTTTCGAACCAGATCACGTGTTCCACGTCGACGAGGAGCTGACGTCCACCGCGCCTGACAGGCAGTCTCTGCAGTGGCTTGGGGGCTCGTTGACGAGACTCTGCGGGCCTGGCTGCTTCGGCGGTCACCGACGCGCTTCCGGTTGTCGCAGCTGCTTCGGCTGGCGCCGGGCGACCGCTGGCGAGCGCCTCCGCGACCCTAGCCATCCGCCCTTCTAGAATCCGACGCCGCGCGCTGCTGATGGCCTCGGTGAAGCGGGCGTCGGAGTAGGGTTTGAGCAGGTAGTCGATGGCCTTCAGTTCGAAGGCCTTGAGCGCGTGCTCCTCGAATGCCGTGACGAAGATCACGACGGGGCTGTACGACTCGGGTAGACCCTCGACCAGCTTGAGCCCCCCTTGCCCGGGCATCTCGATGTCGAGGAGCAGCAGGTCTGGTTGGGTGGCCTCGATGAGGGCCCTGGCAGCGTTGCCGTCCCCGCAGGAGCCGATGAGCTCGAGCTCGGAATCTCGGGTTACCAGGTCGCTGAGCGCCTGGCGCGCGAGAGGCTCGTCGTCGACGACGAGTACGGTGATCAGCGCCTCGCGAGGCGCGACGGTCATCATCCTGCTGCCGCCGAGATCGTGGAGTCAGGGCCGGGTGTGACGAACTCGTTCGAGTGGCTGTGGTTCAAGGCGCCGCTCGGAGGAAGTCGCAATTCGACGCACGTTCCGCGACCTTGCGGACTGGCCACCACCCGGAGTGACGCGTCGGGATGGTCTCCGTAGAGATGCCCGAGGCGCTCCCGGATCCCGCCCAGGCCAAAGCCCTCGGAGTGTTCGGGATCGAAGTTGGCCGGGAGACCCACTCCGTCGTCTTCGACTCGAATGACCGTGACGCGTTGAGAGTCGTCGCCGGTCGACGGGTGAGATTCGACAGCGAGGATGATGAGTACCGGTCGGGTCGCCGGCTCGAGGCCGTGCCTGATGGCGTTTTCGACCAGCGGTTGGAGAACGAGACAAGGGACCTCGACGTCTTCGAGCCCTTCCTCGACGTGACACTCGAAGCTGAGCCGGTCGGCAAACCGCCGGCGCTGTAGCTCGACGTAGCGCAAGGCGAAATCGAGCTCGCGGTCGAGCCTCACGATCTGTGACTCGGAGCGGTCGAGACTCAGCCTGAGAAGGTGACTCAGCTCGATGATCATCTCGAGAGCGTCGTCGTTGTCGCGCCGCCTCACGAGAGCCGCGATCGAGTTGAGAGTGTTGAAGAGGAAGTGCGGTTGTACCTTGACTCGCAGCGTTTCGAGCTGGGCTCGGGCGAGCTCCGCGGCGAGCTGGGCTTCTCGCAGTTCCAGGCTCCTCGTGAGACTCCGGCTCGCCATGCTGCGACCCACGAAGACGAGCAGCCAGAACAGAAGGACGTCGACCAGCGTCCACGGAAGTCCGAGATAGGTGATCGCGCCACCGAGGTTCATTCGCGACACAGGCTGGAAGGGCTGCAGGCTCAACAACAGCAGTGCCGAAAGGACGATGTGAGCCAGGACGAGGGTCACGCAGAGAAGCACGAGCTTCCGGGCGGGCTGCAGCCAACCGGTCGATGACGCGCTGACGTCCTCGGTTTCAGTCGCTGGATCCAGTAGCGCCGCTCCTTGCCGAAGCAGGAACGGTGCGAGCGCAGCCCAGTAGCTCCACGACGGTAGCTGCCAGAGAAACAGTCTCCACCAGTCGTGACCGTGGTGGAGCATGGACAGGTACGTCTGCGCAGCGACGAGGGTCGCCGCGGCGACCGCGGCGCCGCCCAGTAGTACTGCGCGATGGCTGCGAGCGATGCGCGATTCCAAGGCAGTCATCGTCTCACGATAGTCAGGGCGAAGGGGGCTGGGCAAGCCGATACGACGGAGTTGCAGCGAAATGTCGTGCCCGCGCTGCGGGCGGTCGACGATGTGTGAGTGCACGCCCGAGAGGTGGAGAGCAATCCGTGAGCGCCACTCTGTACGTCTTGTGGCAGCGCGGCGACCGACGGCCGCGTCGTTCGGCGTCTTGCAGCATCGTTCGGTCCGCCGACCCTTCTGAGACTGATGCTGGCCGACAATGGCTCAAACGGAGAAACTGCCGGAGCGGTTGTGGCTACGGCTGCCGTCTGTGACAGAGCCACAGAGCTTCGGAGTCTTTTGAGGGAGGTAGAAATGAGACGATCGACGATGACGAGTCTTGCCCTGTTGGCTCTGGGGCTGACGTTGGTGCTTGTCGCGCCTGTCCTTGCCAGCACGACCACAGGCACGGCGCGAACGCCCGATCAGGTCGATGAGACACCGGTCCGACCCAGCTACGATCCGGACGGCAGATTGCTGCTGCCCGAAGGGTACGAGCGGTGGGTGTTCGTCGGCTCCTCTCTGGGCCTCAGCTACTCGGAGGGGCAGGCCGGGATGCAGATGTTCCATCACACGCTGATGGAGCCCACCGCCTATGCACACTTTCGCCGAACCGGCGAGTTCCGTGAGGGTACGATGCTCGCGCTTCTGCTACACGGACTGGGCGAGGGGGCCTTGCCCCAGCGACAAGGACAGTTTTCTGCCGAGATTCACGGGGTGGAACTGGCCGTCAAAGACTCCAACCGTGTCGACGAAACCTGGGCCTACTACAACTTCGGCGGCATGAACGGTCTGCGCGAGGCGGTGTCACCCATGCCGGCCAGGTCCTGCCAGAGCTGTCACGTCGAACATGCCGCCTACGACAACGTCTTTCTTCAGTTCTATCCGCTGCTGGTAGACGCGGCACCCGAAGGGGTTCTGCCGGCGTCGCTGCCTGGTGCTCTGCCCAGGCGAGCAGGGGCAGCGCACGCCGCCGCGGGTGGCCCGAGCCGTCA
>JANQPS010001376.1 GCA_028285365.1 Thermoanaerobaculia bacterium
CCGCGGGTGCGGGTGCTCGATCGCGACGGCAGAGCACGCACCAACAGTCTGCAGATCGACGGCGCGCTGATCGAAGGAGCGGCCCAGCCCGAAGTCGCCAAGTCGGCGAGCGGTGACTTTCTGGCGGTCTGGGTCTCCGACGAAGGCATCGGCGGCATCAGAGCCCGGCTCTTCGATCGCAACGGCGAGCCGCGCACGGATCCGTTTTTCGTGATTCCCAACGCACTCGCGAGCTCGCCGTCCGTGACCGCGTCCGACAGCGGTGACTACGTGGTGGTCTGGGAGTCGCCGACTGCGACCCAGGGACTCGACATCTTCGCCCAGCGATACGACTCCAGCGCGCAACCCCTGAGCTCGCCGTTCCTGGTCAACCGCTCGACCGACGGCAACCAGCGCCGACCGCGAGTGGATGCCAACGCCGTCGGCGACTTCGTCGTCGTCTTCGAGAGCGACCGCGGCGGCAGTCCTCTGGGCGGCTCCAGCGGGGCCACGTCGATCCTCGGGCGGTTCTTCGATCCCACGGGCTCCAGTCTCGGTGGCGACGTCGAGGTGGCGACCAGCGAAAGTGGCCTCGAGCCGGCTGTGCCAGACGTGACGATCGACGATCGGGACGAAACGACCGTGGTGTTCGAGCGTCGCAACCCCGACGGCTCACCCAACGGCGTGTTCAGTCAGGACATTAGCCCGAGCATCGCTGCCGCCGAGTGTGACCAGGCCGACGCGGCGTCTCTGTGCCTGCAGAGTGAGCGCTTCCGGATCAGGGCCGAGTGGCGCACCGCGGGTGGTGAGCAGGACTTCGCACAGGCCGTGCCTCTGACCTCGGACACCGGCACGTTCTGGTTCTTCGACGAGACCAACGTCGAGATCGTCGTCAAGGTGCTCGACGGCTGCGGCGTCAACGGCAACTTCTGGGTGTTTGCCGGGGGCCTCACCGACGTCGAGGTGAATCTCACCGTCGACGACGTCCTCAGTGGTCAGTCCAAGACCTACTTCAACCGCCTGGGTGCCGCCTTCGAGCCCGTCCTCGACACCTCCGCTTTTGCCACCTGTGATCAGGTCACGGCCGGGGTGGTGCTCGAGGACTACTCCCCCGATCTCCTGAGCCTGTTCGAATCGATCGAGCGCGACGCCGAGCGCTACGGGCTTGCGACACCAGCCGCGGGCCCCAGCGAAGGGATTGGCAGCGACGTGATCGGCAGTGACGCGGGCGGCAGCGGCGGCTGCTCCAGCAGCGAGTTCGCCTTGTGTCTCAACGACGGACGCTTCGAGGTGCGCGTCGGCTTCACCGACCCGACGGGCACGGCCGGAGCCGCGCGAGCCGTCCCGCTGACCTCCGATACCGGCTACTTCTGGTTCTTCGACCAGGCCAACGTCGAGATCGTCGTCAAGGTGCTCGACGGCTGCGGCGTCAACGGCAACCTCTGGGTGTTTGCCGGCGGTCTCACCGACGTGGGCGTCACGATGACCGTCACCGACACCCTGACCGGTACCCTCCAGGTCTACGAGAACGAGCTCTCGACCGCCTTCAGTCCGATTCGGGACACGGGAGCGTTTGCAGCCTGCAACTGAACGGTCCTGAGCTGCGCGTCAGCCGGGCCAATCAGTAGCTGCGCGGCAGCCCCAGGACGTTCTGGGCGATGAAGTTGAGCACCATGTTCGTGGAGATGGGGGCTGTCTGGAAGAGACGGCACTCTCGCCACTTGCGCTCGATGTCGTACTCGCGGGCGAAGGCAAACCCGCCGAAAGTCTGAAAGCAGGTGTCGCCGGCGAGCCAGGCCGCCTCTGAGGACAGCAGCTTGGCGGTGTTGGCTTCGGCTCCGCAGGGCTCACCGGCATCGAACAGACCCGCGGCCTTGCGCACCATGAGGTCCGCCGCTTCGGTTTGCGCCCACGCCCGAGCCAGCGGGTGCGCAATCCCCTGGTTGCGACCGATCGGCTGACCGAAGACCTCCCGGTCACCCGCGTACTCGACCGCTCGCTCGAGGAAGTAGCGCGCATCACCGAGAGCCTCTCCGGAGAGCAGGATGCGCTCGGCGTTCATGCCGTCCAGGATGTAGCGAAAGCCCCGCCCCTCTTCACCAATGCGCGATGACGCGGGTATACGCAGGTCCGTGAAGAAGATCTCGGTGGTGTTGTGGTTGATCATGGTCTCGATCGGCCTGATCTCAAGTCCGTTGTCACGGGCTTCTCGGAGGTCGACGAGGAACACCGACAGACCGTGTGAGCGTTTCTCGACCTCGTCGACCGGCGTCGTGCGCGCCAGGAGGATCATCAGGTCCGAGTACAGTGCACGGCTGGTCCAGATCTTCTGCCCGTTGACGACGTAGTGATCACCGTCGCGCACGGCGGTGGTCTTGAGCTTGAGCGTGTCCGACCCGCTGGTCGGCTCGGTGACGCCAAACGCCTGCAAACGCAGCTCACCGGACGCGATCTTCGGCAGGTATTCGCGCTTCTGTTCTTCGGAGCCGTGTCGCAGCAGCGTGCCCATGGTGTACATCTGCGCGTGGCAGGCGGCGGCGTTGCAGCCGCTCTCGTGAATCGTCTCCAGGATGACCACCCCGGCGCGCAGCGGGAGACCGGCGCCGCCGTACTCTTCCGGAATGAGAGCCCCGAGGTACTCGTGCTCGGTCAACGCCTTGACGAACTCGCTCGGATACTCGGCCTCTTTGTCGAGCTTGCGCCAGTACTCGCCCGGAAACTGCTGACAGATCCGGCGAACCGGCTCGCGTAGGAACGCGTAGTCCTCCCCGACCAGGATGGTGGTCTCGTTCGAACCCTGACTCACAATCGCAACCTCCTCGAGTTCTCGAGCTCGCTCCAGTCCACTAGCGGTGGTGACGCCTGACCCGATGGAGCCGCAGCAGGTTGGTGGGCGGCCGCTCCCTGATGGGGTCCCCCATCAGGATCGCAATCTCGTCGCCGACCTCGACCACCCCCTGCTCCAGGAGGTGGCGGTCCACCAGCCCGACGACCTCGTCGTGGTGCTGAACCTCCCCTTTCATGAGGACCGGCTGGACCGCCCACACGATCTGCAGTCGGCGAGCAGCGCCAGAGCTCTGGGTGAGCGCAATGACCGGCGTCGACGGTCTGCGAGACGACAACATGCGGGCGGTGAACCCACCCTGGGTCAGCACGACGATGCACTTGGCTCCGCGACGAAGCGCGCTGACGACCGCCGCCAGCGCAATGGTCTCGGCGATCTCCGGAGTCCCCGGCCGCAGCGGCGGCTCGACGTCGAAGGCGCGCTCGCGAGAGGTTCCGGTGTGTGCGGTGGAGCGCGAATAGCCGCTCTCGAGATGTCCCTCTGCCTCGCGAATGATGCGATCCA
>JANQPS010001377.1 GCA_028285365.1 Thermoanaerobaculia bacterium
AGCTGGTCGTCGGTCGTTACGGCGACTCGGAGCTCAGAGGGATTCTGAGCGTTGATGAGCATTCGACGCATGGGTTCTGGTTCTGTCCTTTCTGACCGTTCGGCGCATTCCGCTGCTCAGGGGGCACCGCGCTCGCTGGAAGGATCCGCGATCGCTCTGGGTGCTCTACTGAGTCGGGAGCGCTGGCTGATGCGCTCAGGGGCTTCGAGTTTCCGCTCGTAGCGGCTGGTTCTCAAGAAGCCCCTGCAGGCGCTGCGTTGCGCTCGCGCTGCTGAGGGTCTTGAAGTCTGTTGGGAGCTCCTCGAGCTCGGGGGACTCTTACTGTGTGATCTGGGCGTCAGGGGCGTCCGGATGTCGCTCGGTCAACGATCTTGCGGCGACCGTCCGGAGTGACCTCGTGCTGATTGATTCTTGCGCGGGATCGTTCGGGCTGATTTCGTTGCCTCGGCGTCGGTCGCCAGTGAGATCACTGGTTGTCGATGACTCGAGGTCGGAACCACGAACGCACGATCCGTCGAAACCATCATAGCAGTGTGTGCCCGAGCAGTCCGGCAAGCTAGCCGCAAAGTCTCCAACGACAGGGGTTGCGACGATCATTTTGGCCTGGTAGAGGTCGGGTCGAACGGGTTTGCGCGGCGCCCGGTCAGGGCGATCAGGCGGCCGTTGCCAATGGTGACCCGCCTGTGGCACTGTTCTGCGATTCGGCTAGGCGGCCGAGGCGTTTCGTTTGGCATCCTTCCCGCGGGCCGGACTCTAGACCTGGCTCTAGACTTTTGGCCATTCGGATACTTCTGGGAGTCGGACATCTCCAACATCGACGGTGAAACTCGGGGACTCAAGTCGTCGCAGCGTCGCGCGCTCGAGCGGACCTTCAGGCGCAAGGTTCCACCGGAAGCGGTTGCGACCCCAGAGTTGGCGCGGCACCTGGCTGGTATTTCTCACGATCTGGGACGTCAGGTCGGCGTGCTGCTGGATCGGCGAGGCAGCGTGAGCCGCGTCCTGCTCGGAGACGTCAGGCAGATCGAGATACCGGACCTCGGGCGAATCCGTGCGGGAACGGGGCGCTTCCGTGGTCTTCGACTGGTCCACACGCATTTGCGGGGTGAAGGGCTGACGACCGACGACCTGAACGATCTGGCGCTGCTGCGACTGGATCTCGTGGCCATGATTCAGGTCGAGGCGGACGGCGAGCCAGGCCGAATCGAGCTCGCGCACCTCGCGCCCACCGAGGGACTCGCGACCGCGTCTCCCGAGACCGAGGCCGAAGTCGATCCGTTCGTGAGGGTCGAGGCTCCGAACATCTTCCAGTTGGACTTCGCCTTCGATGAGACCGTGGAGGCCCTGGAGGCCGAATATGCGCGCCTGGTTCGCGGTCGTGCCGGTCGCGCCGAGAGAGAACGAGCCCTGGTCGTCGCCGTGAGTCCGGACGATCACCACTTCGAGGAGACTCTCGAGCTCGTGCGCTCTGCAGGGGTGGAGATCGCCGGCACCATCCGTCAGCGTCGGGCTCGAGTCCACCCGCGCACGGTGGTTGGTCGCGGCAAGCTCTCGGAGATCATCCTCGAAGGGATGCGCCAGGGCGCATCGGTCGCGATCTTCGATATCGATCTCAAACCTGCGCAGGCCCGCGCCTTCGAAGACGCGACGGGGCTCAAGTCGATTGACCGGACGCAGCTGATTCTCGACGTCTTTGCGCAGCGCGCCACGAGCGGGGACGGCAAGCTGCAGGTCGAGCTGGCACAGCTCAAATACGCGCTCCCTCGACTCTCGGAGAAGGACGAGCGGCTTTCGCGAATGGGTGGCGGTATCGGGGCTCGCGGACCGGGTGAGACGGTTCTCGAGGTGGGGCGGCGGCGCATCAGGGATCGCATCCGCAAGCTCGAGCAGCGCATCGACCACCTTTCGCGCCAGCGAGACACTCGCCGAAGTCGCCGACGCTCGTCGGGTATCCCCGTTCTCTCGATCATCGGCTACACGAACGCGGGCAAGAGCACCCTGCTCAACGCTCTGACCGACAGCGACGTCGAGGCAGAAGACAAGCTCTTCATGACGCTCGATCCCACCAGTCGTCGGTTGCGTTTTCCTCGGGAGGGCGAAGTCGTCATCACCGACACCGTCGGCTTCCTCTCCGATCTACCCAAGGATCTCGTGACCGCGTTCCGGGCGACGCTCGAAGAGCTCGCGGACGCCGACCTGCTGCTGCACGTGGTCGATGCGGCCGATGAGCGACTCGAGGACAAGCTCTCGGCCGTCAACGCCATTCTCGAAGATCTGGACGTCGAGTCGGTGCCGTGCCTCATCGTGTTGAACAAGCAGGATCTGGTCTCCGCCGAAAAGATCGACGCCCTGGTCAAGCGTCACGATGGGGTGGCGGTCAGTGCCAGCGCGAAGACAGGTCTTCGGACGCTGATTCGGCGTGCCGAATCGATGCTGGGGGGGCGCAAGGGAGAGCTCGCGCGCCAAGCCCTCGGCGACAGCCCGAGATAGCTCCGCGTCGCCCCGTTGTTCAATTCCGCGGTCCCGGGAATAGCGAGACTCGGCCTGCCGTTCGACTTGCGGGCCAGGCTTCGTCGAATCGTGGTGCTACCGAAGCCCGGCTACCGACATGCTAATCTGACATCAGCGGTGCCTGGGCTACTGCGTCCGGGCCAATGAGTCCGGCCCAATCAGTCCAGGCCATGTGTCCGGGCCGTATGTCCGGGTCGTGCAACCCGGCGATGGGCTGCACCGCCGGTCACCGACCTCTTGCTCTCCCAACTCGCATTGGAGCTGCCCGTCATGACGCGCCTCGTCACCTTGTTTTGCCTCGCCCTCCTGGCTCTCGCTGGCCCTGCTGCTTTTGCCGGCGCGCCAGACTTCACGACTTGGCTCACCAACGTGCCTGGCATGCTCGAGGCCGCTCAGGAGTACGAGAAGGGAGAGAAGCCGATCTTCGTGTACTTCTACACCGATTGGTGCGGCTACTGCCGGCAGTTCGAGCGTGAGCTCCTGGGGAGCGACGAGGTCGCCGACTACATGTCGAGCATTCTCGCTGTGCGAGTGAACCCTGAATCCGGTCGCGGCGAGGCCGAACTCGGACGGCGCTACGGAGTGAGCTCGTTCCCTGCGCTGTTCGTGCACAGCTCGGAGTCGAAGACGATCACGCGGGTGCAGCGCATGGAGATGGTCGACGGGCGCCCCAAACTGCTGTCGCCGGATGCGTTCATCGACATGATCAAGCAGGCTGGCGCACACTGACGTTGCTTGCTGAGACCCTGCTCTCTGCCGGCGCGCCGCACCAGAGTCCATCGGTCTCGCGTGAGATCCCCGACCTGCTCGGGTGATCGGGATCAGCTGTCCCGGACGGACCGTCCAGGAGCGTTCGCCTGCCGGCGCGCTGGGCCATTCGTGTGGCCGCCCCACGTATTGCCATCGGGCGACCAACCGTGGTCCGCTGATTTGAGCTTCCTGTCGTAGTGCTCCTGGGGAGGAGCACAGCGTCTTCATGCTCGCTGGCCCCTGCTGCCTCGAGGCGAGATTCGACCAACAAGATTCGAAAAACAAGAAATGTCGTCCGTCTAACCCGGTGGCGCTTCGCCATCAGCGACGTGAGCGACGCGCTCGAGGACCCCAGAGTTGTTGTTCGAATCTCGAGTGAGCCATGGCCGTCATCGACGTATCTCCCCAGCAGGCGCACGATGTGTCCCGAGGACTCGTCGGGAAGGCGGTATCCCACTTCCGGGTTCAGAGCGTGCTTGGCGCGGGAGGGATGGGGGTCGTCTACCGCGCGGTTGATCTGGAGCTCGAGCGCAACGTCGCTCTCAAGTTCCTGCCGGCTGAGCGAACGCGCCACGAACGCTCGCGCAGGCGTCTCGTTCGAGAGGCTCAGTCAGCGTCGCGAATCGATCACCCGAACGTCTGCTCGATCCATGAGATCGGCCGGACCAGAGAAGGTGACCTCTTCATCGCGATGGCCTACTACGAGGGTGAGACCCTCAAGCGCAAGCTGGCTCGCAGCGCCCTCAGCCAGGAGCAGAGTCTGGACATCGCCGTTCAGCTCGCCGCCGGGCTCGGCGCTGCTCATGCGAGGGCGGTCGTTCATCGGGACGTCAAGCCGGGCAACATCATGATCACCCGCGCAGGCGAGGTGAAGATTCTCGGCTTCGGGCTGGCTCTTCTGGGACAAGACACCCCATCGACCGCAGCCGGCGCCGCGGGCACGTTTCTGTACATGTCGCCAGAGCAGGCCCGCTGCCGGAGCGTCGACGAGCGCTCGGATCTGTGGGCGCTAGGGGCGGTGCTCTACGAGATGCTGACGGGGGTGCCCCCGTTTCTGGGCGGTTCTCCCGCGTCGACGATTCGCAAGATCCTCCATGCCCGTCCTCGGCCTCTGTTGAAGGTCCGGCCAACCCTGCACCAGGGATTCGACAAGATCTTGAGGCGCTGCTTCGTCAAGAATCCGATGCATCGCTACCAGCGAGCGATCGACATCGAGTCCGACCTGCTCGAACTGCGCGACGTCATTCGAGACGAAGACTGGTTGACGGGTGATTCGACGGCTCGCCTCACACCCGTCCATCACTCGCCTGCCGGTCGATGGTCCCACTCCATTGCAGTGCTGCCGTTCCGCAACGAGAGTGCCGAGCCCGAACAGGAGTACTTCTGCTCAGGGGTGACCGATGAGATCATGACGGCCCTCGGGTCGGTGAGCGGATTGCGAGTGATCGCTCGGCCCTCCTCGCTGTCGTATCGCGCGACTACGAAGAGTGATCTCGAGATCGCCGAGGAGCTCGACGTCGCTCACATCTTGCGGGGCCGTATCTACAAGGCCAAAGGAGATCCGAGGATCCGGGTCAACGCCGAGCTCTACAGCGCCCTCGAAGACGAAGTCCTCTGGCGGCGCAGCTACCAGAAGGACCTCGAGGACATCTTCTCGGTGCAAAAGGACCTCGCTCGAACGATTGCCGGCACCCTGGAGCTGGTGGTCACGCCGTTCCTGTTCGACGACTCCGATAGCGTCGCCATGGACTACGAGGTATGGGAAGCGATCAAGAAGTCCGTTCACTTCACCGACGAGTTCTTCTTCCGTGCCCAGACGCAGGACTTCAAACACGCGGTCAAGTACGGTGAGTGGGCTCTGCGTCGGAGCCCGCAGTCCTTGGCAGCTCATGTAGCGCTGGCCTATACGTACTCAATCCGCGCCTATCTAGCGGGGCGGCTGGCCGACCTTCTCGCTGACTCCCCGGGCACGCTGCGGACCAGACTGGAGAGGACAGCGGCTCGGATCGTCCATCACCGGTGTATCTCTCGGTCGAGCCATCATGCCGAGCGCGCTTTTCAGGTCGAGCCCGAGAGCTCCATGAGCCTGGCGGCTCGCGGAGGTGTCTGCCATCTTCGTGGTCAGCACGAGCAGGCTTTCGATCTCCTGAGCCAGGCGATTCGTGTGAACCCGAATCACGCTCTGGCGATCCATCTGTTGGGGCGGACGGTGGGGCTGGGATTCGGCCTGCACGACGAGGCCGTGCGCTACTTCGATCGCGCGATCGACCTGAATCCCCGTTCACCCTTCCCGCACCACAATCGCGGCTTTGCCTACCTCAACCTCGGCCAGCTGGAAGCGGCCTCGGAGGACTTCCTACGGGCGCTGGAGCTGCAGCCGAACGACCACACGGCACTCGGCGGCTGGTGTGAGCTTGCGATCCTGGACCGCGACTTCGACTCCGCGCGCGAGTGCATTCGCCGTATGGAGCTGATTCGTCCGCGAACCGCCGGCCTTTACAAGAGACTCCTGCGCGCGGCCGAGTGTCGGAAGACATCGCTTGCGATCACGAGACCCAAAGAGGCGATGCTCGCTGGCTCCAAGGACCTGGCACTGCGCCTCCTCGGGTCGGGGCCCGGAGAACCGACTCCGGGATACCTCGAGCTCAAACATCATCCGATTTATGCCGAGATGGCAGCGGACGTGCGGTTCCGTGGTCTTCTGAGAGAGCGACAGCAGTCGTACGAACTGATGTCCAGGCGCTACGGTGATTCCAACTCTCCTCTCGCGCGGTGAGGTCCTGGACGTAGTGCCAGGAGTTGAACGAGGAGGCAGAACTGTGTTTTCCGACTCGCGAGCCAGGTTCTCCGTGTTTCTGACAGCGCTGATCGTAGCCGTGGTGTGGCTACCTCTCCCCGGCATGGCCGAGCATTGGGGAGAGCGGCTTCGCTTCGGCGACATCAAGGTCCTGATCCTGCACGCCGACGACGGCGGCATGTTTCCGGGATCGAACAGCGCCGTGCTCTCGCTTCTCGAGAAGGACGAGATTCAGTCGGCGTCGCTGATGGTGCCGACTGCCTTCTACCGGGACTTCGTGTTGGCGTACAACGCGCTCGGAGCTGCCCCCGACGTCGGCATTCACGTGACCCTCAACAGTGAGTGGCCGAACTATCGTTGGGGGCCGGTTCATAAGCCTGCGCGCCAGGTCAAGAGAATCCTCGAGCACAAGTTCCTCTGCTGGGGATGGCGCCCGGTCTTCCCGCGGACGGTGGCGAGCAACTTCTTGTGTCGCGCACCGCGGACCATGAAACGCGAAGCGCTGGCTCAGCTCCAGACAGCAACTGACGGAGGGATCGTGAATGGAACCCTCTGGGCTCCCGCCATGAATCCCGAGCCGAGCCATCTCGACTCGCATCAGGGCGGGGTCTTCGTGCGTCGCAGTCACTTTCGGCGCTATTTGGATCTCGCGATGGAGACCGGCATTCCGGCATTGACCTTCGAGAACTGGGAGGAGACACGTCGTTGTCTGGCGCAACTGCCCGACAACAGCACCGAGGCGCAACTCGTGGACTGGGTCGCTCTCAACCTTCTCAGCCTGCGGCGAGAGCAGAGGGAGGTCGAGGCCGACCCTCGTTGGAGGTTCCCACGCGTCGATCAGTACTGCGGGATTCCCTACGGCATGGATCTCGCGAGCTCCGAGTCGAACTTCAAGCAGCTCGTGGCGTCACTGCCCAACGGCATCACTCAGATCATGTTCCATCCCAGCGACGAGGATGCGTTGCTGCGAGCCTCGGTCGGAACGGAGAGGGCCCACCGCCGAATCGCAATCGATCGAGAGATCTTCCGTGCGCACGACCGAACTGGTCCCGAGTGGCAGAACTCCGTGCGCAAGTGGTTGGAGGATCAGGGCGTTGCGTTCACCAACTGGCGGAAGCTCATGAACAGGTACGAAGATCCCTGCGTCGATCCCATGGATGGCGCACCCTGGGTGCCGTGCCCGTGATCCGAGAAGTCTCGAGATCGTCGCCCGAGCGACCGAGATGAGACTCGAAGGTGTCCAGGGCGTCACGGTGTCCAGGGGACTAGCGTGCTTTGAGGGCCTTGACGACAGCCTCGGCGCCGCTCGTCTTGATCAGCAGGCAGAGTCTCATCAGTCTGCCCAGCTCGCCGTCAGGGAACTCTCGCTTTTCGAACCAGAGGAGGTACTCCTCGGGCAGATCGATGAGTAGTCGCCCGCTCATTCGGCCAAACGGCATCTTCCATGCGGCGAGCTTCTCGAGGTCACTGGCGTCGAAGCCCAGTTCCAGGTCGGCCAGCGAGTGATCGGTCACGACGCGACGACCCTCACGGCTTCGGAGGCGCTGGTCAGAGGCAGCAGAGGCTTCGCCAGAGCGCCTGGTCGATCGAACTCGCTCGGGCGCTGTCTCGGCGGGCCTGTGGACGCGACTCGTCACGGCAGATCCGGGTCACGCGCGACGCAGCGTCACGAGGGTTTGGTCGTCGATTTGGCGCATTCCGTCGGAGTGCTCGTCGACGGTCGAGAAGACCTGTTCGATGATGACTTCGAGAGGCTCGCTGGCGTTGTCGAAAACCGTCCTCAGGACTGGCTCGAGCCCCAGCTCGTCGCCACTCGGATTGGTGGCTTCGAAGATGCCATCGGTCAGCGCCATCAGGATCTCGTCAGCGCCGAGACGATCGAACTCGCGATGGAAACTGGGGCTCGAGGAAAAGGGCAGGCCGAGGACCGGGCCGGTCGATGCGAGCTCTCGCGTGGTGCGGCCACTGGGCGAGATGACGAGTGGTGCGGGATGTCCGGCGTTCACCGAGATGAGATTGCCTCGCGGGTCGAGCTCGAGATAGGCGAGGGAAACGAACCGCGAGCTCGGCCCGGAACGCGCCAGGACGCGGTCGAGGCGCTCGAGAGTCGACGTCGCTTTGAGCTGTTGTTGCAGGCCCATGCGCAGTCCGGTCACGGCGTCGCGGGCGAGTAGTGCTGCGGACAGTCCATGCCCGGTTGCATCGCCGATTGCGATGGCGTGAGTGCCGGCGGCCAGCGGCGTGATGTCGAGGAGGTCGCCGCCCACGATGTCAGCTGGTCTCAATCGGGAGGCGAGCTCGAAGCCGGGAATCTCCGTCACCGCGTTGGCCAGCAACGAGGTCTGGACCTGTGCCGCTTGCTCGAGCACGTCGGACAGGGTTTGTCGCTGCCAGCATGCTTCCGAGATCGAGTGCAGCGTGGCGACCGCGGGCTCGACGTCGGCGGCCTTGAAGTGGCCGGGGAGGGCGAGGCCGACCACGACGCTCTTGTCCTGTCCGATCGCCAGGGCGGCAAACGGCGGATGGCCGATCGGGATGCCTTGCTGATCGACGAGGTCGAGCTCGTCGAGAGCGAAGTAGCCACGGCCGAGGATTCTCTGGACGGCTTCCGAGTCCACGGGGACCAGAGCTCCTATGGGCGTGTCTCCGGCGGCGCCGAACTTGGCGACGAGCTCGAGACCGTCAGCCACGCGCCGATAGACCCGTCCTCCTTCGAGGAGGGGCTGCTCACTGGTGCTCTTGAGAAGGGTCTCGATGATCCGGACCGCCATCTCTTCGGCGTCGCGGTACTGATCGCAGTCGAGGAGGAGTCTCCTGAAGTGCCGATAGAGCTGGTACTGCGGGCCGGATCTCGGGGCGCTCGCGATAGCCTGATCGGGTGGGGCGACAGCCATGGTCTCGAATCTGTGGAGTTGTGTTTCGTTAGGCGATGGTGTGGCGTGAGTCCGCGCAACTCGATTGTAGGGCCGAAGCTCAAAGAAGAGCACCAGAAGTGGAAAGGAACTTGAACTAGCGTGCCCGACGGGACCTTCGTATCGAAGAGGGAACGCCTGTTGTGGGGTGGAGGTGTGCTCGTGGTCGTCGCGATCTTCTCGACGCTGGCGCTGGCGCCGGTCCTCAGTGCAGCGATTCGGGACCGGGGACTGCTCGACGCCGGTTTTGCGCTCGCCATGACGCTCGTTCTGGTGGCGGCTGTGGCTCAGGGCTTTCGCATGCGTATCGGTTCGCTCGAGATCGTGGTGGGACTTGCGGTCTTGGCCAGCTACGTACTCGTGGCGGTACGCATGTCTCTTCCCGAGGAGCGAACCCACCTCATCGAATACGGCGCCCTGGCACTGGTCATCCACGAGGCGCTCACCGAGCGTGCACGCTTCAGACGGCTCTGGCTGCCGCCAGCGGTCATCGCCATCGTGGCGGCATCGGGTATCGGTCTCGCTGACGAGCTCGTGCAGGGTCTGATTCCGTCGCGCAGGCTCGATCCGGTGGACATGGTGTTCAACGTCCTGGCGTCGTTCATGGCGGTCACGTCGAGTCTGCTCTTGCGCTGGGCCCATGGATGGACCTTGGATCGCAAGAGGGAGTGACTACCGGTAGAGCTCGGAACGGTGCACTGAAGGCACCGCGCCCCGCCGGGGGACCCACAAGGAGCACGATGTGAGTCAGGTCGAGGCCCCGAGAGCGCTGAGGACAGAGCGCTGAGGAGAGAGCGCTGAGGACGGGGAGGCCGAGCCTCAACGCCTCAGCCCCCATTGGCTCAGCAGCCTTACTGACCTGCTGCTTCACAGCCTCGCCTCGTCAGAGTGCGGCCCTCTCGAGGAGTCGTAAGGCCGCGTGGTCCGCAAAGGCTCGGGTCTGTCGACGTCGATTGTGCAGCTCGCCCGGTGGTAGACCCCACTCGTCCATGCTGGCGAGCGCCGAGTACGAGACGTAGGCGCTCCAGAGGTCCAGGTCGTCGAGATCGATGGTGGTCGACGCGACATACTCTTCAGTGAAGAGCGTCATGGCATCTTCTCCGTATGCACAGAGGATCTCGACACGGCAGGCGGCCACATCCGAGACCGGGTCACCGACCGCGGCATCTTCCCAGTCGATGACCGCGCTGAGCTGACCCTCCGACCACAACACATTGCCTGGCCAGTAGTCTCCATGCAGGATCGACGCTGGGTTCTTCGGGGAGTAGCGCATGTCCTCGAGTGCGCGAGCGAGACGGACCTCGGGCTCGCCGCTGGCGAGATACTTGGGCAGCTCGACGACGGGATCTTCCCTCGAGGGGAGCTCGGGGAGGCTCGTCGCGAGGGGGTCGACGTCGTGAAGGGCGGCGAGAAACCCGGCCATCTGTGTCATCGCGCTCGGCACCATGGCCTCGTCGACGTTCGTCGACCCCTCGACGTACTCCATCACGAAGACCGGTTGTCGATCGGGTGAGTCGGGCCAGAGAAGGAGAGGTCTCGGAACCGCAATCCCGAGCTGATTCAGCGATTGCGCAAGCCGATGCTCCATGTCGGCCGACGATCGAGAGGGATCTGACGACTTCCAGTCCGACGCTCCAGGACGTCGTGCGACGACCCTTCGGACGCTGCCACTGGGTCCTGTGAGCTCGAGGAGGAGCATGTAGGAGGACACGCCGCCGGTCAGCTCGGTGACCTTGGCGAGCCTCATGTCGGGGTCGATGGCTCGAACGAGCGACTCGAGCTCGCGTTCGTGTCTGACGGTGGCTGACTTTGGCGAACCGGCGTATGGCTTTGCGCTCAACTCAAGCGACCTCTTGGGAGGGGAAGCTCTATTTCGGACCTCGAGAATTCTGGGGCCAAGACCTGTGTTTGTCGTACCATAGCCGCTGCCGGGGCTCAGGGTGACTCGGCCCGGACTCGATGAATCATGCTGAAACGCTTCACGACCATCTCGCTGATTGCGGCCCTGCTTCTCTCTGGATCGATCGGTGCGCTTGGCCACGATCATGCCCTCGAGTCGGAGAACAACTCGGCGTGTTTCGTCGACCACGAAACCAGTCACCTATGCGACCCCAGTGATGACGCGCACTTCGACGGCGCTGCGGCACGGCACGAGCACACCTGTGTTGCCTGTCACTTGGCGCGTGATCGAAGCCCGGCGCTGGACGCCACCCATCTTGGCCGGGTGCTCAACGAGGCCAGCACAGTGTTGTGCTTGGAGCCTCCGCACACTGAGCGATTTGGGTACGGAGACTAGCCCCATA
>JANQPS010000014.1 GCA_028285365.1 Thermoanaerobaculia bacterium
GCGCCCCTGCTCTTCGACGACTGGAAGAGCAACGTGGTCTACCGTCAGCCGCTCTCGAGCGGCGAGGTGGAGCGTGCCTTCGACGAAGCTGAAGTGGTGGTCGAAACCGAGCTCAGGATGAACCGCCACTGCGCAGCGCCCATGGAGGGGCGCGCCGTAGCCGCTTCCTACGATGCGACCCTCGACGAGATGACGGTCTGGACGTCGAGCCAGATGCCGCACATGGTGCGCACCAAGCTCGCGGAGCTGCTGCGTTTCCCCGAGCAGCGACTGCGCGTCGTCGCGCCCGACGTCGGCGGCGGCTTTGGTCTCAAGTGCCACCTGACCCCCGAAGAGCTCATCGTGACGGCGCTCAGCCGGCGACTGCGCCGGCCGATCAAGTGGGTCGAAGATCGGGCGGAGAACCTCGCCGCCGGATTTCACGGTCGAGAAGAACTGGTTTCCGCACGACTCGCTCTGCGACAAGACGGCACCATCACAGCTCTCGACACCAGCTTCACGCTCGATGCCGGGGCCTACTTCGCCTATCCATGGACACCCTCGGCGGAGCCGAGCATGGCTGCATCGACCTGTCCGGGCCCCTACCGGGTCGAGAACGCCCGCAGCTCGGCGTCGGCAGTGGTCACGAACAAGTCTTCGTCGAGCGTCTATCGGGGTGTCGGACAGCCGGCGGCCTCGTTCGCCATCGAGCACACCCTGGACCTCGCCGCTTCCCGGCTCGGCATCGACCCCGCCGAGATCCGCCGGCGCAACCTGCTCAAAGAGGATGACTTCCCGTACCGCTCAGCGTTCGGAACCGTGTACGACAGCGGCACTCCACTGGAGGCAACCGAGAGAGCCCTCGAAGCGGTGGGCTACCGTGAGTTGCGCGCTCAGCAGAAGACGGACCGTGAGCAGGGGCGCTTTCGTGGCATCGGGCTGTGCCCGATGATGGAGCTCACCACTTTCGGGTACGAGCACATGAAGCGCATCGGGATGTCGAAGAACGTCTCGGCCTACGAGTCCGCGCATCTCGAGGTGGATCCCGACGGCGGCGTGACGGTGGCCGTAGGAACCCACTCCCACGGCCAGGGCCACGCCACGACCTTTGCCCAGCTGGTATCCGAGGTCATTGGCTGCGACCCGTCCGAGGTCCGGTTCGTGCAGGGCGACACCGCTCGCACACCGTACGGCTGGGGCACCTGGGGAAGTCGTAGCGCCGTCGCCGGCGGCGGCGCCATCGTCGAAGTCGCCGAGCGCGTTCGCGACAAGGTGCTCCGCGTCGCTGGGCACCTGCTCGAGGCGAGCCCGGATGATCTCGAGATCAGTGCCGGCAGAGTATCGGTGCGCGGCATGTCCGAACGTGGTCTCACCCTGCGCGAGATCGCGCGCGCAGCGGTTCACGACGCCGACGTACCGGCCGAAGAAGAACCTGGTCTCGAAGCCACCTTCTCCTACAAACCGCCAACCCCGTTCTCCAACGCCACCCACATCGCAGTCGTCGAGGTCGACGCTGAGCTCGGAACGATCGAGCTGCAGCGCTACGTGGTCGTCGAAGACTGCGGCCGGATGATCAATCCGACGATCGTCGAAGGTCAGATTACGGGCGGTGTGGCTCAAGGAATCGGATCGGTGCTGCTCGAGCACCATCAGTACAACGAAGAGGGTCAGCTCCTAACCGGTTCGCTGATGGACTACCTGTTGCCATCCGCCACCTGCGTGCCGCCGATCGAGATCGACCACCTGGAGACTCCGTCTCCGGACACCGCGCTGGGGGTCAAGGGGATGGGTGAAGGAGGCGCGGTTCCGCCGATCGCTGCGATTGCCAACGCGGTGAGTGACGCGATCTCGCCGCTCTGCGGCTGGCGACCGATGACCGAGCTTCCGCTCACTCCCGAAGTCGTACTCGGTCACATCCGCTCAGGGGCACCCAAGTGACTCGAAGTCACAACCGCCAGGTGACCGTCGCCTGCGTCCAGCAGAGTGGCCTCTCCGAGAGTCCGCCAGCCAATCTCGAGCAGCTGCTTCTCGATTTCGAGCAGGCTGCAGAGGGCGGCGTCGACTTCCTCGTGGCCACCGAGCTGGCACTCACACCCTACTTCGGAGCCGTGCGTGACCGATCACTCACCGAGTGGGCTGAGGGCACTGAAGGTGAAGCGGTCACCAGGATCGCCGAGTTCGCGGCTCGTCACTCGACCACGGTCGTCCTTCCGCTCTACCTGAGCAACACCCAACCGGTTGGCGACGATGCGCCCGAGGCCCTCGGCGAGGACGCAGCTTTGGTCATCGGTCCCGACGGCAAGATCGTCGCGGGTGCGGTGCCAGGTGCCGGGACGGCACCCTGGTTCACCAAGGTCCACCTGCCGCGCAACGAGCTGGCGGACAGAGGAATCGACGAGACCCTGCACTTTCGTCCCGGCTCCGCGCTTCCGGTCTTCGAGACCGACAAGGCGACCATCGGAGTCCTGATCTGTTACGACCGCCGGTTTCCAGAAGCGTGGCGCACCCTGGCACTCGCCGGCGCCGAGATCATCTTCGTGCCGGCGTGTGTACCGGCGTGGAAACCCGCACAGGCGGCTTCGACCGGGGACCTGTTCGTCAGCGAGCTCCAGACGCGAGCCTGCGAAAACCTCGTGTTCGTGGCAGCCTGCAACCGAGCCGGCGACGAAACGCTGGGTGATCGGGTCACTCGCTTCGTGGGACGGAGTTGCCTGATCGGGCCCGGCGGCGGGGTGCTCGACGAGGCGCCTGCCGAGAAGAGCTGCATCCTCAAACAGACCTTCGACCTCGAGGAGATCGCGACGATTCGTGGTCGCCTTCCACTCTTCAAGCATCGACGTCCGGAGGCCTACGTTCTCGGCCTCGACGCGCAGACGCTCTCCAGGTCATCGGGTGCTGGCGGAGCCGACGAATGATCACCGAGTCGTACGAGTTTTTTGCTCCCACCAGTGTCGACGAGGCCTTGTCGCTGCTGGCAAGACATGGTGACGACGCCAAGGTCCTGGCCGGTGGCATGACTCTGGTACCGATCATGACCCTCGGTCTCACACAGCCTGCGGCGGTCGTCAGTCTCAATCACCTGAGCGGCCTCGACCAGGTGCAGGAAGAGACAGACAGCGTAGCGATCGGAGCCAGAGCAACTCACCACACGCTCGAAACTCACGCCACGGTGAGCAGCCACTTCCCGCTACTGTCCGAGGCCGCAAGCTCGATCGGCGATCCTCAGATCCGCCATCGCGGCACGCTCGGCGGCAGTCTGGCGCATGCCGACCCGGCCGCCGACTACCCTCCGGTGATGCTCGCTCTCGGCGCCCGGTTCGTCCTGCGCAGCCGTTCCGGAGAGCGTGTGGTCGCCGCGGGAGATTTCTTCGTCGACCTCCTGACGACTGCTCTGCGGGCCGACGAGTTGCTGACCGAGATTCGCATCCCGAAGCTGGAGCCAGGTACTGGTACGGCCGCCACGAAGCTCCATCGAGTCGAAGGCAGTTTCGGCATCGTGACCGCCGCTGCCACCATCTCGGGTTGCGGGCGACGAGGAAAGCTGGCAGTCGGTGGTGTCGCACCCATACCAGTCCTGATCGACCTGGACTCTCACCTCGTAGAGGGACCGTCCGAGGCCGCTCACGCGACGATTGCCAGCGAGGTGTGGGAACGTTCGGCCGACGCCTCGCCTGATCTCACCGCGAGCGTGGAGTACAAGCGGTCCATGGCTCGAGTCATGGCCCGAAGAGTGATCGATCATGCAGTGGAGCGCGCCGGCGCCAAGGGAGGGCAGTCGTGACGGACGTCGTGAAGTACCTGGTCTCCTTCGAAGTCAACGGCGAGAGCCACCGACGCGACGTCGACCCGCGCCTGCTGCTGGTGGACATGCTGCGCGACGACCTCCGTCTCACCGGCACCCACGTGGGTTGCTCGACCGGCAACTGCGGCGCCTGCACGGTCGTGCTCGACGGCAAGACGGTCAAGTCGTGCTGCGTCCTGGCTGCCGACGTCGAGGGCTCTCGGATCTTGACGATCGAAGGAATGAGCGAGGGACCAGACCAACTCCACCCGGTCCAGGAGGCTTTCGTCGAGAACCACGGTCTGCAGTGCGGGTACTGCACCCCGGGCATGGTGCTCTCGGCACGTCAGCTGTTGGAGTCGAATCCCTCTCCGAGCGAAGAGGAGATACGCCGCGGGATCGCCGGGAACCTCTGTCGGTGTACCGGCTACGTCTTCATCGTCAAGTCGATCCAGGCGGCCGCCGAAGCGACCACCACCGACAAGCGACCTTCCGCCGAGGGCGCTGAGCCAAATCCCTAGAGAGTCTGCACGTGCCCATCTTCGAGTATCGCTGCACTCGGTGTGCGCGGCATAGCGAGCATCTCGTCCTCGCCGGGGATACCGAGCCTTCCTTCTGCGAGTCTTGCGCCACTCCCGGAGAGTGCGCCTCGGCTCCGGCCCCACTCGAAAGGGTACCGTCGAGGGCGAGCGTGGCGTCCGCCCGGCGAGGTCCGACGCCAGCCACCGGCTCGGAGAGTTTTCTCGAGCGGCCCGACAGCTTCCCCGACGCAATGCGCAGCTTCACCGAGCAGAACGGCCTCGAACCGCTGACCCGCACTGAAATGGATCGCGCAGTGGGCCGGCTCGAGGAGCGAAAGGACTGAGGTGATGGATCTGATCGTTCGCAACGGGACCGTGGTCACGGTCGGGGGCCGAACCGAGGTCGACGTGGGAATTCGCGCCGGCAGGATTGCTCAACTCGGCGGCACGATGAACGGCGCACGGGAAATCGATGTCGCTGGGTTATGGGTCTTGCCGGGTGGCGTCGACCCCCACGTTCACCTGACTCCCCCGACCCGCAGTCAGCAAGGCTGGAGATGGGCCGACGACTTCGAGTCCGGCACTCGGGCTGCCCTTGCCGGTGGCATCACTACCGTCGGCAACATGAGCTTTCCCGAACGCGGAGAGACGATCGCCGATGCGATCGCTACCGACCAAGACGAAGCGGACGGGCTCGCTCTCGCCGACTTCTTCTTTCATCCGGTCTTGATGAGCCCTGACGACGCCAACCTCGAGCAGATCGCGCCGCTTCATCAGCAGGGGCACACGTCACTCAAGATCTTCTTCTCTTTCGCCCGTTTCGACCGCAACGTGGAGCGATACGTCACCGCGATGCGTACGGTGGCAGCTGCAGGCGGAGTCGTCCTCGCTCACTGTGAGGATGCGGCCATCATCGACTGCTGCTGCAACCTGCTGCGAGAGGCCGGCAAGACCGAACCACGCTTCTACCCCGATGGCCGACCAGTCCAGGCGGAGGTCGTGGCCACCCAGCGGGCGGTCGGCTTTGCAGAGACTACGGGCTGCCCGACGTACGTCGTTCATCTGGCAAGCTCACGCGCTTTGGAGGCCTGCCACGACGGCCGCCGACGAGGTGTCCCGATGTATGTCGAGACTCGCCCCATCTACCTCCACCTCACTCGCTCCCGCTTCGAAGAGCCCGAAGGCGCGAAGTACGCTGGTGCTCCACCGCTCCGCGACCAGCACGACGTGGATGCGATGTGGGCTGCACTGCGGTTCGGCAACATCGACACTCTGGCCACCGACCACGCACCGTGGAACCTGGCCGAAAAGCTAGATCCTGCTACCGATGCCACGAACCTGCGCCAGGGAGTCGCAGACCTCGAGACCTGCATGCCGATGCTCTACTCCGCCGGGGTTCGCACTGGCCGTCTGTCACTCGAACAGTTTGTCGCCGTGAGCTCCACCAACGCCGCGAAGCTGTTTGGTCTCTACCCACGCAAGGGGACGATCGGTGTCGGCAGCGACGCCGATCTGGCGATCTGGGACCCTGAGCTCAGCCGCACGATCGAGGGTGCCGCGATGTATAGCCGCGCCGACTACTCCCCCTACGACGGCTGGACGGTCACCGGCTGGCCGCGCTACACGATCAGCCGTGGCGAGGTGGTCCAGGAAAGAGGCGAGATCACCGCAGCGCCCGGGCGCGGCCGTCTGGCTGAGAGGGGACCACACTCTCCCCTCTGAGATCGCAGCCCGGCCTGCTCACTCTGTTGCCTCGAGCACACGGACAGCCTGTTGGTGGCGCTCGCGGTCGACGCGGTAGAGCGCGATACAGGCGATCGAGAAGCAGTACAGAACAGCGGCTCCGAAAAGATAGGCCAAGCCGAGCCGCAAGACGATCGACGGCGCGAGCTCCTCGAGACCGTCTCCCTGAGGGAAGGCGATCAGCGACAGGCTGAGACCGGCCAGCGCGGCTCCTCCTGCCGCGGCGAGCTTCTGGGTGAAGGTCTGGGTGGCCAGGATGATGCCCTCGTTGCGGCTCTTCGACGCGAGTTGCGTCTGTTCGACGATGTCAGCCGTCATCGAGAGGAATATGGACGTCACCATGACCACCAGAGCAACCTGGACGACGCCGTGGATCCAGAGGAGGACGTAGAGCTCTCGAGTCCCATTCGCCGGAAAGAGGCCAATCAGGCGAAGCACGATCGGAGCGGCGCTCGTCACGAGCAGCGCGCCTGCGACGCTGAGCGCTACAGCACGCTTCTCGCGCTTGCGCGCCAGTCTCGGAAAGACGATCTGGGCCGCAACGGCGCCGATGAGGTTGGCCACCAGGATGCTCGAGATCTGCGTGTTGGTGAGCTCCCAGAAGAACGAGTAGAGGTAGACCCAGAGTGCATTCGTCATTCCACTCGAGAGATACGAGAAGGCCGACGAGAAGACGAGCGCTCTCAGAGAGGGCTGCAGTAGCGCCTGGCGGCCCTGGCCGAGAAACAGGCGCAACGACCGCGGGGAAGTCTCGACCGCATGTAGCTTGGGGATGAACCGGTGCAGTCCGGCGGCACAGCAGAAGCTGCTCAGCAGGATGATCACGGCACCGACGAGACCGCCTTCCCGGTACCCGACTTCGTTGAGCACTCCGATCGGCTGTTCTTCGCTCGGCACCAGCCAGACCGTGTACATCGCCACCGTCATCATCAGGCCGAAGATCCAGGCGCCCGAGGTCTTGTAGGTCAGCAGTCGAGTGCGCTCGTCGTAGTCCGAGGTGAGCTCCGGAACCAGCGAGTTGCTCGGGATATCGAACAGCGTGATGCTCTGACGGAGCCCGATGGTGCAGACGATGAGAAACACGAAGAGCGAGCTCTCGGAGAGCCCCGCCGGTGGATTCCAGAGCAGGTAGAAGAACGCGGCCATCGGCAGCACGGAAAGGTAGAGGAACGGATGCCGCCGGCCCCACTTCGACTTCCAGTTGTCGGACAGGAAACCGACGAGCGGATCGGACAGCGCGTCGAAGAGCAGAGCAATCGCCAGCGCCATCCCTGCGAGTGAAGGAGACAGCCCGAGCACCTGGCTGTAGTAGATGAGCAGAAAGTAGGCGATTCCGTTCTGAATGACGCCAATAGCGATGCCACCGCAGCCAAAGGTGAGGCGAGTGCGCTCGTCGACGACAAGGGCGGCGTTCTGTTCGCTGCTCGGCACGGGTTCGCTCGATCGCTCGACTCGGAGTGCGCTGTCTTCCCACGGTCTGCAGGGCGGACTTCGGACGTATCGCTCTCTGGTGAGACAAATGTGTATCATGAACGCCAACCTGACTTCTTGGGTGTCCCACCGACTGTCCTCTGATCTGTCCCTTTGGCCTGTACCCTCTGAGACCCTCTGAGCCGACCGTGACCGACTTTCACTTCGCCACCGCCTGGGAGCTGATCGCCGACGCGATACCACGAGCTCCCGCCCTCATCTGCGACGAGGTCGAGCGAACCTGGCAGGAGTACGACGATCGATCCGCTCGACTCGCTCGAGTTCTCAGCGATCACGGCCTGGGCCCTGGATCCCACGTGGCGATCGACCTGTTCAACTGCAACGAGCACCTCGAGGCCCAGTTCGCTGCGTTCAAGCTGCGCGGCACCCCGATCAACGTCAACTACCGCTACACCACCGAAGAAGTCCTCTACCTGCTGGAGGACTCGGATGCCGAGGCCGTGATCTTCGACCAGACGTTCGCGACCGTGGCGCGACGTTGCCGCGAAGAGCTTCCGAAGGTCAAGGTATGGATCGAGGTGACCGACGGCGATGTCGTCTTGCCAGGAGCGCTGCACTACGAGTCGGCAATCGAAGCGGCCGCACCGCTAGAACGCATGGAGCGCTCCGCCGACGACATCTACCTCTTCTACACGGGCGGTACCACTGGCATGCCCAAGGGGGTGATGCTCCACACCGGCGAGTTCGTCGAATACACCATGCCGGTCTTCCGCTATGCCGGAGTCGAGCCGCCTCAGAAGGTCGACGAGATCGGCGAGCGTGTCGTTCAGCTGCACGAGCTCGGGCGAGCCCCGGTCTCGCTGCCCGCGTGTCCGCTCATGCACGGCACCGGGATGTGGATGAACGCCATGCCCAGCCTCCTGCAGGGTGGCTCGGTCGTGACGATCCCCAGGCCGGGACTGGACTCCGAGGTCCTCTGGCGTACCGCAGAAAGGCGACGGGTGACCCATCTCGCCATCGTGGGCGACGCTTTTGCCGAGCCGATGCTCGAGGCTCTCGAGAACGCCAGAGATCAGGGTCACCCTTACCAACTGAAGGCGCTGCGACAGATCCTCTCCAGCGGTGCAATGTGGAGCGCAGAGAACAAGTCGGCCCTGCTCGAGCACCTCGACGTCGTGCTCTACGACTCGATGGGCTCGACCGAGTCGGACGTCGGCAGCTCGATCACCAGTCGTAAGAGCAAGGGACCCACGGCTACAGCCAGGTTCGAGACCTACCCGGGAGTCAAGGTCGTAGCACCAGACGGCCGCGCGGTGGAGCCGGGCTCCGGCGAGATCGGCGAGCTCCTCTCCCCTGGCTGGGTGCCACTCGGCTACTACAAGGATCCCGAAAAGACCGCACGGCTCATCCGCGTGATCGACGGCAAACGCTACAGCGTGACTGGCGACTTCGCCCAGATCGAAAGCGACGGCTCGATCAAGCTGCTCGGTCGCGGCAACGCGTGCATCAACACCGGCGGCGAAAAGGTCTTTCCCGAAGAAGTCGAGACCGTGCTGAAGCGCCATGCGGGAGTCAGAGATTGCGTCGTCGTCGGTGTGCCACACGTCCGCTTCGGTCAATCGGTGGCCGCGGTCGTATCGCGACAAGGGCCCGCGAACGGCGCACCGGCCTCCGATGACGAAGTCCTCGGATTCGTCCGCGAGCACCTGGCCGGTTTCAAGGTCCCTCGCCTCCTCGTTTTCGTCGACGAGGTCCCTCGTAGAGAGAACGGCAAAGCAAACTACGAAAGAGCTCGACAAATCGCCCGAGATGCGAGTGAACAGCCCCCCAGCTAGAAGCGGCCTGCGTCGGCGCGGTCCGGGCGAGCCGGACCTTCCATGCAGACCATCGCTCTGCGAAGCAACTAGGAACCGTGGAGACAGCACTAG
>JANQPS010000024.1 GCA_028285365.1 Thermoanaerobaculia bacterium
GCCGAAAGCCGCCGGCAGGCTCAGGCTGGAGAGGACGTTGACCGACTCGCTGACCGCTCGTCTGAGTCTCTCGGGCTCGAGCGCAATCTGACTGAAAGAAGGAAAGAGAACCCGTTGCAGTGGACTGATGAGCTCGGCCGTAGGCATCGCACCGACTCGCTGCGCCATGAAGTAGTAGCCCGTGTCGCCAACTCCCAGCAGTCGCGAGACGATGATGCGGTCGGTGCTCATGGAGAGGGTGGTGATGGCGTTGGCGAGTGACATCCAGCCACTGAACGAGAAGATCGAGCGCCACCTGCTGAATGTCCAGCGCGGGCGATAGGGGCGCAGTGCGTAGCTCAGAGCGAGCATGACCACGGAAGAGGCGAGCATGCCGCAAACCAAGGCCCAATAGGTCCGATAGGTCAGGGCGACCGCCAACGTCACGACGAACGACGTCAGGCGACCACCCAGCGTCTGGAGAGCGAGTCGCGAGTAGTCCAGCTCTCGTTCGAACATGACAAATCGCGGATTGCTGAGTCCGGACAAGAGCGGAGCGACCGCAAGGACGAGCACCGCCGCGCTGACCCGCGAATCGGACGCCAGGGGCGACACAGCCAGCATCACCAACGCTGCCGCCACGCCTCGTACGCACGACAGCGTCCACGCGCTGTCGTAGAGATCGCGATGATCGTCGCGAGACTGCACCAGTGCTCTTTGCACGTCGAACTCGCTCAGTCCTTCGATGATGGCTACGAACGATGCGGCAACGGCTACCAGCCCGAAGTCCTCGGGCAGCAGCAGCCTGGCCAGGACCGCGACCGAGACGAAGGCAAGGAGACGATCGAGCCAGCGGTAGAGGTAGATCCATCCCGCTCCACGGGTGACCTGCTGCGTACGGGTCGTCACTTGCCAGGACCTCGACTCACACGGCCTCCAGGAGGTCGCCGATCGTCCGCTCGGCCACCCGACGCTCCTCGTAGCTGCCCACGGCCCTCGCCATCGCCGAAACGGGCGCCTCGAACTCGTTGCCCACCAGCAGACGTACGAGATGACGCTCGATCGTCGTCGGCGAGTCCGAGTGGCGCCCGACGATTCCCAGTCCGTGGAAGTCGACGCGCGACGTCGTCCCCGCCATGTCGGTCTCGTAGCCGCAGTAGACCAGCATCGGGACGCCCTTGAGGAGACATTCCTCAACCGTGTTGGTGCCACCGTGAACGATCGCAGCGTCAGCGGCCGCCAGCACCTCTAGCTGGGGCACCCAGGGCACGACGTGCACGTTGTCGGGGAATTCTGCGGACCGAGCACGCAGGTCCTGCGACTCGGACAGGCCCGCGTCACCAAGACTCAGCACCAGCTGCCACTGCGGTCGCCCTCGAAAACACTCGATGAGGCGCGTTACCAGATTCGAGGTCACTGAAAAGAACGATCCGAATCCGGCATAGACGAGTCGCGCCTCCGGCTCTGTCGATCTGATCAGTGCAAGCTGCTCGAGGACGTCTCCGAACACGCGTCGCGCGCTGGTCTCGCGCTCGGTCTCCGGTCGCTCTCGAGGAATCATCGGCCCCAGGTACGACACGGTGTCGGCCGGCTCATGAGGGAGCTCGAGCTCTCTCGCATGCAGGGTGAGGTACGGCAGACGGCGATAGGTGAACGGTATGAGCCACTGCCCGTAGTCGATCTCGTCTCGCAACGACCAGCCGCGTCGCCTGGCCAGGTGATCGAGCAGCGACACGCGATCGCAACCGGCACCACGGGCTCGATGCCACTGGCGCCTGCCGAGCTTGCGAAGACGCAGAATCCACCAGAGGAGTGCCATGCCGAGCCGCGACCCTTTCCAGCCGCGGCCCGGAACCGCGAGGCGATTGGGTGGCGGCAGGCCGGGACGCCTCCAAATGGAGACGAAGCTGTTGAGCAGCGCAATCTTGGGTCGCTCCCTGGTCGTGGCGGCAGCGACGATGTGCTCGTGCATCTCACAGTCCAGCAGCACGAGCTCGGGGCGCAAGTCATTCAGCTGCTCGTCGAACGTGTCGAAATCGAGCATCGCAATCGCCCGGTCGCGGCGTTCGGCGATCCGGAGCAGCCGCCCGGGCCACGCGCGTCGAGCGTCTTCCCGCAAGAAAGCTACGGGACCTGCCGGAACCGGCGTTTCGAGATCCAGAGACGCGACGCCGTGGGCCGCGACCAGATCACGCACCGCCGGAACGCTCGCATAGCTCAAGGTGTGACCGTCGGCGGCCAGTCGCCGGGCCAGTTCGAGGCTGGAGTAGAGCATTCCCCTCAGGCCGCTCGTCACGCAAAAGATGCGCGCCATCGTCAGCCTTTCGAGCTCGCGACCGAGAGTACATGTTGCCCCCAGCCGACGACGTAGCCCAGACCGCAGATCGTCAGGTAGACCCAGTGCCAGGGAAGGGCCCCCAGGAAGAAGAACGGACCGCGGTGGCGAATCAAGAAGCCGTAGAAACTCGAGTTCAAGAACAGCAGGCAAGCGCCGAGTGCTGGCACCAACCACCAGACCGTTGGCCAGGCGAGCCCCAAGGTCAGGGCAACGATCAGGATCCCCACGATCCCGACACTCAATCGGTCTCGCCACTTGACGTTGAGATCGTTGATCAAGCCGTCTTGCGCGAGCATGAGTCGTGTCCAGGGCACAGCCCGCCTCCAGAGGTCGGTGCGAATCACCTCTCGGGCAGTCCACCGCTTCAGGTGTTTGATCTGCAGGTCCTTGACCAATGCCAGGTGATGACCGGCAGCGCTCAGGCGCGCTCCCAAGTCGATGTCCTCGACGGACGGGACGGCAAACGACTCGTCGAAGCCACCAACCGACTCGAACACCTCCAGACGAACGACGCCACAGGCGCCCCAGAAGGTCGTCGCACTCTCGCTGGCCTGCTGGTGGACCCAATGGTGCAGCAGGTTGCGATACTGAGAGACCAGCTGTGGCGCCGACGGACTGGCATCGTAGGAGCCGATGGCCCCCGACAGCTCGGGACGCTGCGCAAACAGGGACGAGACTCTCCCGACGAGATCTCGCTCCACCTGCACGTCGGCATCCACGAAGAGCAGGAGCTCTCCTGAAGACATGGCGGCACCACGGTTTCGCGCCGCGGCCGGGCCGCGCTGCCGATCCTGGCTGACGACTCGCACGATCGTCTCACCCGAGCGCAGATTGATCATCGCCGCAAACGACGACGCTTGCTCCTCCAGGTCGCGAAGCTGACCATCAACGACGATGGTCAGCTCGTAGGGTAGGGGATCGAGCCTGGCGAGGCTCACCAGGCATCGATCGAAGCCTTCTCCGCGGCCGCCCACGGGGAGCACCAGAGACACGCTCGGAACACGCTCCGGATCGCCACTCTGCGGCTCGGGGTTCTGCGAGTCGAGAGTCTTCTGCCGGGGAGTCTTGCGGTCGGAAGGGCCCTGGTCGGAAGTCATTCGCTGACGAGGATAAGGCGAACGGGCCCAGGAGACGACAAGGCAAGGCCCGAGCCGTCGTCCTGCCGGCCCTCCCGAAACCCGACCAGCGGCGTCAGTCGTCGAGCGACTCTCTCGAATCGACGGACTCCAGCAGTCCCTCGAGCTCAGCTTCCCGCATGGCTGAACCCACCACGAGGTCGACCTGGACGTTGATCAAGAGCGCCAGAACGAAGCCGAACACAAAGCCCAGAACTCCTACCTCGGCGGCCCCGATCAGCGCGCCTGACCAGGAGACCTCGAAACCGACCAGGTAGTGACCCAGGAGTGACAGGTTCGGCCCCAGGGGCTCGTCGCCACGAATCAGGAGCAACGCGGTTGCCAAGAAGAGGCCCACGGCGCCAATGAGGCCAACCGCGCCGCCAAGGGCCACCGGATCGTAGTGTCGCGAGAGATTCTGGAGAAGCTCGTCGAGCCGACGTTCCTCGAGCCTGCTGGGCGTGAGTCGGTCGCCGCCTGCAGCTCCGGGCCGCGACGCTCCCTCTTCGAGGTAGCTCTCGTCGTCACTCACGGCCCACAGATCGTGCCCTGCGCCGCCCACGTTCCTGGCCGCGAGGATGCCAGTGAGCATCGAGTGATCCTGATTGTTGTAGCGATGTTGGCCGTTGCGACCGACGAGCTGGAGGTTGGGGAGCTCCTCGAGGTAGCTCCGAACGACCTCGAGCGCACCGGCATACTCCTGGTCGTAGACCGGATAGGCCTTGGGCATGCGCACCACGGTCTGGGTCACGACGCTGGCCCCATCCATGAGCCCCAGGACCTTCAGCTCACGTGCTGCGAGAGCACACAGCTCGTCATCGTCGGCTGCCCAGAGCTCGTCACCTTCTTGAACGAAGTACTCGAGCCCCAGCGACGTGACGGACTGGTCCGGCACCATGTCCGGACTCCAGTTCTTGAAGTTCTGGATCCGGCCGACCTTGACCTCCGACGCATGGATGTAGATCCAATTGTCAGGAAAAACATCGGCCTGGTCCAGCACGATCACGACCGTCAGGAAGTCGCGAAAACGCAGCTTGGCCGCCGACTCGAGCACGTGCGCGGGCGGGGGTGGTTCGAGACCTCGAATCAGCTGGGGTACGGGCATGCTCGAGATCACGCCGGCGATGTCGAGACGCTCTTCGGCAACCCCGTCCGCCGTCCTCGTCGCGATATCAACGCTCTCGACGCGGCCGTGGCTGTGATGAATGCGCACGACCTCAGAGCCCATGCGCGTTTCGACGTCCAGCTCGGCAAGCCGGTCACGGCACCGCTCCCACATCATTCCGGGGCCGTAGCGCGGATAGTGAAAGCGGTCGATGAGCGTGGTCACCACCTCACCACTTCGGCGGCTGTTGCCGAGCAGCGCATTTTTGATCGCCGCCGTCAGATCGAGGTTCTTGATTCGCTGAGCCGCCCAATCGGCACTGATCTCGTCGCAGGGTATCCCCCAGACCTTCTCGGTGTAGCTCTTGAAGAAGACCTCGAACAGTCGCCGACCAAAACGGTTCGTGACCCAGTCTTCGAAACTGCGCTCTTCCGTCTTCGGCACCAGGCGCGCCCGCGCGTAGCTCAGCACGATGCGCACCGCTTCGAACGGACCGAGCTTGAGAAGCGCGTCGAGCGGCTTGAGGGGATAGTCGAAGTACTTGCCCTTGTAGTAGATCCGCGACAGACGAGGACGCTCGATGAAGTCGTCGCCCAGCAGCTCGTGCCAGATCTGATCGACTTCTTCGATCTTCGTGAAGAAGCGGTGACCGCCAATGTCGAAGCGGTAGCCTTCGTGACTCTCCGTGCGCGAAATCCCGCCGACGACGGAGTCCTTCTCGAAGACCACTGCCGCCTTGCCCAGCTGAGCGAGCTCCAGCGCCGTCGTCAGACCAGCGGGTCCGCCGCCAACGACCGCAATCGGCAGCTTGGCTTCTTGATCGCGCGACTGCGCGTCGTCCGACTCGACGGCGGCAGAGACAGTCACACCGAGTCCGAACCGTGACGGGCGAGCACGATGGCGTTGTACGTCCAGGCGATGCTCGCACCCATCGCCGCGCCGACGATGACGCCGTAGAGCAGTCCGAGAAACGCGCCTGGCCAGGTGACCGTGTAGCCCGGCAGGTAGTTTCCGAGCAGACTCAAGTGCTGGCCGACGTTCTGACCTCCGCGAACGAGCAGCCACACCGTCGCCACGAACAGCCCGACGCCGCCCGTCATGCCGAACGACACCGCCATGATCGTCGCTCTCAGCCGCGCAATCGCACGCCGCAGGATCTGCTCCTCGCGGCTCAACGCTCCATCCGCCTGTCGATCTGCCATCGCCACCGATTCCTGCCCTGATTCTCGAAGTGCTGGTTGGGGCGAGTCTAGGCGATCTTGCGCAACCTGTTCCGCCTCCGAACCAGTCTCTGTCACCTTTCTTCGCTCACGAGCACTCGACGGATTGAGCACTGCCAGAAGTCCGGCGCCAGGGACCACAAATCCGTGAAGTCTCAGGAAGCGAGAAGGCGCCAGTCAATCAGCGCCAGTCGATCTGCATCAGTCGATTTGGGCCAGCCGCTCCTCGAGCGACTGCACTCGCGCGTCGTCCGCACCGAGAAGCTCGCGCATGCTCTCCAACCCTCCTCGTGCGAGGGCACGTGCGGGGGCCTGTCCGTCACCCCCGCAAAGTCCCAGGAAAGCTCGGGCCTGATGGCGGCGCCATTCGAAGTCGCCGACCAGGAGCTCACTGCGTGCCGCCAACGAGAGCTCCGCAGCACCCCCGCGTGAGTCTCCCGAGCGACACAGTAGATCGCCAAGGGCCAGACGCGTGAGCGAGGTCTGAATGGCCTCGGGTCCGTGGATCTCGCTCACCAGGTCTCGGGCTGCCCGAAGTTCCTCCAGACCCCGTTCGACATCACCCGCGTTGGCCAGGTACGTCCCCAGATCGGCCCGAAACGTGGCGACAAAAGGGTGGCGCTCGCCGTAGAAGCTCACCGCCACCTCCACCGCCTGGTCGATCAGGCGAGCCGCCCCGGCGAAGTCCCCACGCTCGCCATGAAGACGGCCATAGAGGTAGAGAGTGATCGACTCCTCCTGAAATCGTCGTGGACGCAAGCTGGCAAACACCTCTCGCGATTCGCGAAAGCTCTCCTCCGCCTGCTCGTAGCGCCGGGTCTCCATCAGCGCCTGACCACGATTGCCGAGCGTGATCGCCACCACCGGGTGCACTGATCCAAGGCCCTCTCGAACTAGCGCCAGCGCCTGGTCGTAGAGGTCCAGTGCTTCGTCGTAGCGTCCCTGGGCCATGACCACGAGCCCGAGGTCGTTCGTCCATGCCGAAGACCGCTCCGGAGGACAGGTCACGCGCTCGCAAAGACTCACGGCACGCCCCAGCATCTCCTCGGCTTCGTCGAGCACGCGTCGACGAAACAACACCACCCCGAGGTCGTGCAGGCTCTCCGCCAACTCGACCTGTTCATCAGTCGACGCGCCGGTCGAATCACCAGCATCGACACCGCGGCCATCATGGAGGTCGACGGCTCTGCGCGCTTCTTCTTCCGCAACCTCGTAGAGCCCGAGCACTCGGTACGAGTTGGCGAGCGCCCGCCGAATCGATCCTTCGACTCGGGGATCGCCGAGATCCGCCAGACGGCCGCTCGCTGCCGACAGGAGATCGACGACCCTCGCCTCCTGGCCAGCTCCTTCGCGGTACCAGCTGCCATCCGGGGTGCTCAGGATCTCCTGGAGCACCTCGCTCGTCTGACGAGCGCGCTGCGCCGCCAACTCGGCGGCATCTCGCTCGCGAGCCGCCACGCGCGCCTGCCAGGCTGTCGCGAACAATCCCAGGAGAATTGCGAAGAGCAGCAACGCCGCACTAGAGAGGGCCAGTTTGTGCCGGGAGAAGAACTTCGCCGTCCGATAGGCCAAGGTGTCGGCCCTTGCCTTGACGGGACGACCCGCCATGAAGGCCTGTAGGTCTTCGGCGAGCTCATCGACCGAGCGATAGCGGCGTGCTGGATCTGGATGCAGAGCCTGCAGGACGATCGCATCGAGGTCACCCTCGAGCACGGTCGCCAGGTCGTCCGGTACGCCAGCGCGACGGCGTTCGGCGACCTGCGTCGAGGGACTACCGCTCGACGACTTCTCGACGACCCGACTCGGGGGTCGCGCGCGGCGCGTGCGCGCCGCCTCCGGCGTCAGAGGAGTGCTGCCGTCGTACGAGTCGTCGTCGAACGGCCGCTCTCCTGTCAGTAGCTCGAAGAGCGTGACGCCCAGCGAGTAGACATCACTCTGCGTCGTGACCACCTCGCCCACCAGCTGCTCGGGGCTGGCGTAGGCCGGGGTCAGTGGCCGACCCGCGACCCGAGTCAGGGTCGACGCCGTTAGCCGCTCGGACTCTCCGTCATGCATCTGCGAGACCCCGAAGTCGAGCAGGACGGGTCGTTGGTCCGAGCCGACCAGCACGTTGGCGGGCTTGATGTCGCGATGCACCACCAGCTGGCGATGCGCGTAGGAAACTGCCTCGCAGACCTCGAGGAACACCTTCAAACGCTGGTCGACCGAAAGGCGAGAGGTGTCGCAGAAGCGATCGAGCGCCACGCCGTCGATGTAGTCGACCACCAGATAGGGCGAACCTTCGGCCAGCAATCCGGCGTCGAAGATGCGCGCGATCCCCGGGTGACGAAGGCGTCCCAGGATCTCGGCCTCGCGACG
>JANQPS010000025.1 GCA_028285365.1 Thermoanaerobaculia bacterium
ATAGTCGATCGCGCGATAGGTTCGCCGTCCGTACCCCGTGCTCCCTCGATACTCGGGGGCCACGACGCTGTAGCCCTGCGCCAGCAGTTCACGCAGGACGTTTGTGTAGCCGCTCGTGAAGTTGCTGTGCACTCCACCGTGCGGAAACACGACCAGCGGTTGCTTGCGCGAGCGATCGAGCTCCTTCGGCAGGAAGACATAGGACGTGAAGACGAACGGGTTGCCGGCCCCCTGCGCCGTCGGGTTGGGTTGCCGGGCAAGGGGTGGTCCCGTCAGGCGAACGACATCGATGGTCGCCAGATCACCGAGTCGCTGAAAGAACATCAGGTCGTCGACCTGGCGAGAGACCTGGTCCAATCGGTGCCGGAGCATCTCGTTGTGACGCTGCAGCTCCTCGATCACGGGGTTGGGCGCCGCCTCGGGATCTTGGGCTCGAGCCGACGGCACTTGGCTGACCAGCAGGGCCAAGACCAGCGTGGCGTGTCCTCGAAGTTTCCGTCGCAACGATCTCTGGTCGTTCGGACTCACCAACTCCTCCTCGCTTTGCAACCGCAATCCCCTGACGTACGCACGCGTGAGACAACGAGCCGGAGAAGAGCACCTCGACCCGGGCCGCTCCAAGCGACTCACCACAGGCCTCCGTGTCTCCGAGCCGCGACCCCAGGTCTCTTTCGTCTCGACAGCACCAGAGGTCTCTAGGTCTCTCTTGTCTCGAGGGGACCACCCTACCAAGCCTCGTGAGTCCAGTCGTGGCGTGAGAGAGCGGATAGATAGTGGGAAACCAAACGATCCCGGGGCGAAGCTGGACGCCGATCGCGACGTGATCGCGATGTGATCGCGCGGTGATCGTGCGGCGTTGGAGCCGACCCTGCGAGGAGCCACTCTCTGACTGCTCTCTCGGAGCCGAAGCAAGCCGCTCGGCTAATATCTCTAAGGTGCGAGCACCGGGCTTGGCGTGCTGCAATCGCCCTGATCGTCGACTGGAGGACTGGCCGTGACCAACGAGCGCAAACCGACGATTCGTATCGACGTAGAAGACCTCTTCAAGGGGCTGGCAGGAGCAGCAGCAGCCTCCGCCAAGACCATCGAAGGTTCGGGAACGACCGTACGAGAGTCTCGCGAATTAGGGCACTTCGAGCGTCTCGTCATCAGAGCCCCCGTCGAGCTCGAGTTGGTGAACGAGAAGGAGGCACCGTTTCTCGAGCTCGAGGGGGACGACAACGTTCTCCCGCTCGTTCACACGGAGATCGCAGATCACACGCTGTCGATCACCTTGCGTGCTCCCGAGGGCGAAGGTGGCGTTTCGCTCGCGCTCAGTCGCCCGATTTCGGCGCGTCTTGGCCACCCGCGGCTGACGGCACTCGAGACTCACGGCCGCTGCAGGCTCCGACAGAGCTCCGCCACCCTCCAGGGGCCGAGCCTGTCACTGGAACTGCACGGCAGCACGCTCGCGGCACTCGATCTCGACGTCGACCAACTGGAGTCAGAGCTCCACGGCTCATGCCGAGTCGAGCTGACTGGCCAGGCCACCCAGCACCAGCTGCGCTCTCTTGGCTCGGTTCGGCTCGACGCCAGCCAGCTCGTCACCCGCGTCGCTGCCATCAGACTCAGCGGGTCGACGCGCGTCCACGTTCGCGTCTCGGAGCGGGTCGATGCCCGTTTGAGCGGCCGCTCCACCCTCAAGCTGAGTGGGGAGCCCAAGGTCCACAAGCGCCTGAGCGGGAAGGCCAGGATTCTCCGCGGCGACTAGCGGACCCGCCCTTTTCTCTAGGAGGACCGGCCCGGAGTCCGAAACTTTCCTGGCGTTCGTGCGTCTTATGTCACAGGGCCCGCAAAGTCTTCCCCTTGATCAAACGGGCCCCTGATCATACGGAGCCGAACCCATGAAGACAGTCGCGTTTCTCGTCTCTACAGCGCTCGTCGGCGCTTTGGTCCTCTTTCCTGCACAAGAAGCTTCAGCTGGTGCTGCGGCAGCAGTCCAGTCGAACGAGCAGCCGGGCTATCTGGGCGTCAGCGTCGACGGGATGACTGATCAGCTCCGAGAGCACTTTGGCGCCCCGAGTGACGCCGGTGTGCTCGTTTCGGAGGTGGGTGACGGCACTCCCGCGCAGAACGCCGGCCTCACCGCAGGCGACGTGATCGTTGCCTTCGACGGCCAGGACGTCACCTCGTCGAGCCAGCTCGCACGCGCCATCCGACGTGCAGGCGCAGGCTCACAGGTCACCCTGGAGCTGGTCCGCAACGGCCGTCTCATTCAGGAGACGGTGGAGCTCGGCGCTGCAGAACAGCGTCGAGTGAGATGGACCGGTCCAGCTGAGTACGACGGCAACGGTTGGAGCGAGGAAGAGCAGCGCGAGTGGAACGAACGCTGGGAAGAGTTTGGCGAGCGCTGGGCCGAGTGGGGAGAACAGTTCGGCGAAGACTGGGCAGAGCGCGGTGACGATTGGGCCGAATGGGGCGCCGACTTCGGCGAGCGCTGGGCAGACTGGGGCGCTCAGTTCGGCGAACGTTGGGCCGAGTGGGGAGCCCAGTTCGGCGAACGCTGGGCCGAATGGGGCGAGCAGTTTGCGGAGCGCTTCGACGAGGACTTCGACATGGGCGAGAACGTCGACTGGGATGCCGTCGAGCAAGAGGTCGAGCGCGCTCTAGCAGAGGTCGATTGGGACGAGATCAACGTACAAATCGAGAACTCCATGAACTCGGTCGACTGGGATGAGATCAATCGCTCGATGGAGCGCGCCATGGAACAGGTGGAGATCGAGGGACTCAATGCCCAGATCCGCGAGTCCATCCAGCGCGCACTGCAGGCTCTCGAAGACACCGGAGTCCTCCAAGAGACCGTTCGCGAGTAGCGAAGTAACCCACGACCTGGGAGCCGGTCCTCGCGGGCCATCGACCGAACGGAGACTGGCTCACTCCACTACCGGGTTCTTTACTAGCCGGTTTTCTACTAGCCAGTCTTCCACTACCCGGTATTCCACTACACTGTGTGGAGTGAGCGGTCAGAAATCCAGACTGCACCCAGGATCGTTCCGTCTCGGTTCTTTTCCCCGCGCGCCAACCGTCCTCCTCGTAGCCCTACTCGTCCACGCTGCCGCCGCGGCTCAAGAGGTCCGAATCGCGGAGGTTGGCGCCAATTGGAAGGCCTACGTCCAGGACGCCAGCTCCGAGGATGAAAACTGGGGTGTCTATACCTGGCAGGTGACGCTGCGCAACGGCGGGGACTCAGGGGCCGTCGTCGGAGTCGAGGTCCTGCTGGTCGACGAGCAGGGTATTACCGTTGGCTCGCACCGCGAGTCGGGACTGGATCTCCCGCCTGCAACCGAGAGACTGTTTGCCGGAGAGTTACAGGTCCCCGCTCGTATGGCTCCTACGGTCAAAGGCGTCAAGGCCGTTCTGTTCGACCCTCCTGGAGCAACCGAAGAACCCGAAGCGCTGCCAGACCCCCAACCCGATTCAGGGGTTCCAGACGAGCGACCTGGCGACCGATCCAGCGACGACGACCGGCCTGCGCCCGCAGAGCTCGATCCCCGAACACCACTCGTCAGTCGCAGCGAAGCTCGCCGCCTCGCCGTCCGTCTCACATCGACCCAGCGCGAGGTCTCGGTGAGCCGGCCGAGTGATCCGACGGGAACGACGGAAGTCCGCTCGGCTCGCAAGCTGACCGTCACCGCAACACCCGACCGCAGCACTGTCGTCGTCCAGTTCCTCTCCTCCATCGCCGGTCCTGGCAAGGACGAGCATCACCTGAGTGTGACCGTCTTCGGTTCGACGAGCCTCTTGAACACGACCTCCCCGCTCGGCGTGATGATGCGTGACGCGGACGAGGGCACCTGGTCGAGCGTGAGCCTGCCCAACGTGAGAGCCGGCAATGCCGGTCAAGCCGACGTCGTAGAGTTGATCTACGACATCGAGACCATCGAGCGTATTCGGGCCATGTTGGAGGCCTCTGCCCTACGCCTCCGCCTCCCGGCCCGAGAGCCGCTCGAGCGGCTGTTCGGGCCAGACGTACCCGGCGTCGCCGAGTTTCTCGAAGTCGTCGATGCGGAGCTCGCTCTGAAGAGGTGACGGTCCCCAGTCCGCACGACATTCACGATGTCTCTCGCGGGAGCCGCCTGCGAAACGACACCGCCGAGTGTTCCCCGAAGAAGGTACCGACCTCGCGAATCGTCGGAGCTCCTGGTATCTCCGCTGCGAGGCCCAGCTCAAGACCCGGGTCTTGCCGTCACCGGCTCGTCGACGATGGCCTGCATCACCGCATCGTGAAACGCCGGTCTCAGGTCTCTGATGGCCCGATTGTCGCGGGTCGGATGAACTCGGTTCGTCAGCAGGACCACGAACAGATCCCGGCGCGGATCGATCCAGAGTGACGTCCCGGTGAAGCCGGTGTGTCCGTAGGACTCCGACGAGAAATACCGACCTGACGAGCTCCGACCCGACGGCGTGTCCCACCCCAGCGCCCGCGAGCTGTCCTCGACCAGCGCAGCCGGACGAGTGAAACTCTCGACGGTGGCGCCGTTGAGAACCCGCCGACCGTCGTAGTAGCCGCCATTGAGGAGCATCTGGGCAAACCGTGCGAGATCGCCAGTCGTCGAGAACAGGCCCGCGTGGGGAGCGACCCCACCAAGCGCATGGGCGTTCTCGTCGTGAACCTCACCCAGCACCACTCGACCGCGCCAGGGATCGAACTCCGTGGGCGCGATCTCGGAGCGTAGTGACGGCGACGGACGATAGTAGGTCCGACGCATCTCCAGAGGGGCGAAGATCCACTCCTCTGCGAGCTGTTTCAGGCTGACGCCGCTGACCCTCTCGATGATCTCGCCGAGCATCAGGATCCCGAGATCCGAGTACGTGGTCTTCGTACGCGGCGGATCGACGAGATCCAGGCTCATGATCTCTTTGAGAGCAGCCTCTTTGGCAGCAGACGGCTCCAGATCGGCGTATCGCAGGTACAGATCCGTCCACCACAATACGCCTGAGCTGTGAGCCAGGAGATCACGAATCTCGACTGTCTCCCGGCCCCCTCCTGTGAAGCCTTCGAGATAGCGAGCCGCGGGCTCCTCGAGATCCAGGGCACCACGCTCGACCAGCATCATCGTCAGAGTGGTCGTGACCACGACCTTGGTCAACGATGCCAGATCGAAGATCGTCGACTGACTGACTGAACTGGAATCGCGATCGTAGGACAAGGTGCCGACGGCTTCATTGAAGACGATCCGTCCTCGTCGACCGACGAGGGCCGAGACGCCCGGCGTCACTCCATCAGCCACCGCTCGCTCGAGTATCGCCTTCGCGTCACGAAGCCGATCAGAGCTCATCCCTACGCTCTCGGCAGAGGCTGTCTCCAGCCTGGGCAACAAGGCCTCCGAGCGCAAACCGTGTCCGACCGTCCACTCTGCTACCGAAACCGGAAGCGTGCCCCGCCATGGAATCTCGCCAAAAAGCGCCTGAGCCAAGGCGTGTTGGCTGGCATCGCTCGAGTCGTAGCTGGTGACCAGCGACCAGCCGGACGCTGACTGCGACAGCTGCCAAGGGTCGCGCAGACTCGCCATCACGACTGGAGGGCGACCTGGCAGCCGTTCCAGGGCAGTGGCCACCTCCTGCGCGAGAGACACACCGCTAGCGTCTTCCGACGACCATTGCGCGTGCCCAATCGAGCTCGCGACCACCACGACGTCGACCTCAGTCCCTGTCCCAAGAGTCTCGAGTTTGCGAGACGACTCGTTCGGAGACACAACGAGGCGCTCGACACTGCGAGCACGCTTGCCGAGCTCGGTCGAGAGCCGCTCGCTGGAGCTCCGCGGGCGACCTCTCGGGAGCACGTCAACGACCAGCACTCGAGGTGGCTGACGACTCGACAGCGGTAAGAGCGCTCGCGAATCTTCGATGAGGGTTACCGCGCCTTGCGCGATCTCGAGCGCGAGGCGCTCCCCCTCTCCATTGCGAAGCTCCTCCGTCAGAGCGGAAGACCCGCTGGCCGCAGGCGCCCCCTTCAACTCCACTCCGAAGCCCGCTCTGGCGCGAGCCTCCAACGATCGCAAGACCGCCTCTTCCAGACGACGCTCGGGCAGTCGTCCGTTTTGTACGGCCTTCACGATGGCGTCGCGAGCCACTGTCGGATTCGGCGGCAGTAGCAGCAGGTCGTTGCCGGCTGCCAGAGACTCGACGGCAACGGCTCCGTCCCAGAGTCCGGTACGAGTCCCGGACATGTCCAGAGCGTCACTGACCACCAGCCCGTCGAATCCCAGCTCTTCTCGCAGGAGGCCTTCGATCAACCTTCGGCTCCGAGACGCGGGCGCCTCTGGATCGATGGCTGGTACGAGCAGGTGCCCCGGCATGACCCCGGCGATCCCGGCCCGCGCCACGATCTCGAATGGCACGAGCTCGCGACG
>JANQPS010000035.1 GCA_028285365.1 Thermoanaerobaculia bacterium
TCCGCGACGAGTTCTCATCGAAGGAGACCGAGCCGATCGGCTTCGACACCCTCGCGGATCGTATGATCGCGGGCGGCTTTCCCGAAGCGCTGGAACGCAAGAAGCTCGAACGGCGTGCGGCTTGGTTCGACGCCTACATCACAGCGATCCTACAGCGCGACGTTCGCGAAATCGCCAACATCGAACACGCGGCTGAGATGCCGCGTCTGCTCACCTTGCTGGCTTCGCGGGCGACTTCGCTGCTCAACTACGCAACACTATCTCGCGAGCTGGGACTGCCGCAATCGACATTGAAACGCTACGTAGCGTTGCTCGAAGCGACGTTTATGGTCCGTATGCTGCCTGCCTGGTCCGCCAACCTCGGCAAACGCGTCGTCAAGAGCCCCAAGATCATGCTCACCGACACGGGCGTGCTGACGCATCTCCTGGGACTCGACAAAGAAGGGCTGCGACGAGATCGTACGCTCTCCGGCCGCGTCGTCGAGAACTTCGTGATGATGGAACTGACCAAGCAACTCGGGTGGTCCGACGAGCGCTGCGAGCTGTTCCACTTTCGAACCGAGGGCGGCCAAGAAGTCGATTTCGTGTTGGAGGACCGGAGAGGGCGGTTGGTCGGCGTCGAGGTCAAAGCCAAGACGAGCGTCGAAGAACGAGATCTACGGGGACTACGCTCTTTCGCGGAACTGACGGGCGAGCGCTTCCACCGAGGCGTGTTGCTTTACGTCGGCGAAGAGTCCGTGCCGTTCGGCAAAAACCTACACACGATGCCTTTGTCGGCCCTCTGGTCCGGCTAGCCCCATCGACCTGCGGGCTCGACGCGAAGCCGGCGGGCAACAGCGAACGCAAACTGTGGTGCGGGCGGCCGGACTTGAACCGGCACTCCACAAGGGAACGGCATTTTAAGTGCCGAGCGTCTACCATTCCGCCACGCCCGCTTGCCGCCTAGCTATAGCGCAAACCCTTCTCCAAGCCAACGAAAATCGAACAACTTCAGACTCCTTGCCGGCGATCACCGTGGGGCGAGCCCCCTCTCAATAAGGGTTGACAGACGCTCTCGGAAGACTACGATGCCGCCCATGAGAGATGAGATCCAACGAAAGTGAAACTCATGAGTCACAGGTTGTTGAGGACGCGTCCCGAGCCGATGACGACCCCGGCGGCGCGAAAGGGCTGCACGGCAGAGACCCGTCGAGGCGTGGTCATCAAGCGGATTGACGATTGGCTGGCGAAGTTGCAAGGCCACCCACGGAGAAGAACCTACACGCTGTCTCGAATGGAATCAGACGGCCGTTGGGTCCGGCTGATGTACGGCAATGAAGAAGTCCCGCTTACGTCGGAGGGGCACACAGTCGGAGTCCTCGATCCTAAGAAGGACGAGATCGAGTTCTGGCTGGAAATGAAGGCTGAGGTCGCTGCGGGCCGTTACGACGAGGGCATTCGGCATGCTTATGAGCGGATCGTCCACCGGCTGGGTTCAGCGCGTGCTTGAGGCTCGATGGAAGTTAGGCCTTGGCCGGCGACCCGACGGGACCCGGCAGTCCACAAGCCGAGATGAATTCCGATGAGATCACGCCTGCGTATTCCTTCTTGAAGGGCGGGGCTTGAAGTGCTACTCCACACGGATGAACAGCGAAGAGGAGCTAGAAGCAGAAGAGAATGCTCGCCCGAAACCGGCGATTGCGATTCTGCTCGACATGTTGGAGCTAGACTTCCCCGAACTGGTGAGCGCTGGTCGAGAGGTTCTCGCAGACGAGAGTCGCTCATTCGAGGAATCAGAAGCGATCGTCCGGGGGATGATCGACGAGGAAGCGACCTGGCTCAAGTCTCGCAAGGCGCGGTTCCAGCCCGACTGGATTCGAGCGCGCGCCAAACATTGGCGAAAGACTAGAGACGCGGAACGTCGC
>JANQPS010000061.1 GCA_028285365.1 Thermoanaerobaculia bacterium
CGTCGCCTGCCGACAAATAGATTTCGCGCCCCCTCTGGTCGATTCGCGTCAGAACCTCGTCGAAGGTGAGCACTGTACGCGGCATCGTATTCAATGCGAACACGGTGGGGTGAGTCATCTGGAGAACAGAGACGCCCCGAGAACCGGCGTCCTCGCTCTGCTTCTCTTCAAGCTCTACCCAGGCCCTTTGGTTTTGATACCCGACGGCCCGCATAATCTCCTCAAGCTCTAAGAGGCTCAGCACGCGCATGAAGTACTCATAGGCACTCCTGACATAAGCGCGGGCACCGTCACGAGCCGGAAGCGCGCCATCGTGTGCGACTCTGTTGCGAATCCGAGACGCCGGTGGCCGCACGAAGGCTTGGCCCCGCGAGCATAAGAGTGCGGCGACAGCCCCAGCGCGTTCCTTGGTGCGGTGGGAGTCATTGATGAAATAGTTGCGCGCTTCGACGAGCTTCTGATCGGAGTCCTCGCCTCTCATCAGCGCCAGCAATGCAAAACTCCAGAATTGCTCGATGCTACTCGAGACCGAAAGCACCGCTTCGCGGTAGTAACCGTCAAGGAAGGCTAGCACGGCGAGCTCGAACAAGAGCTCGAAACGCTGGACGACTACGATGACAGCGCAGACATGCCCCCGGCTGCAGGTCGGGAAGTATACGGATGCGTCAGTCAGCTCGATCGGAGTGCCATGCTCAGGAAGGAAGCGCCGATCAGCGTCGATAGTCTCGTCCTTCATGCACTCTGTGCACATGACGCGGATCTTCATTGGAGCGGCACCTCCCCGTTCACCTCGACGCGCCAGCGCTACCCCGCCAGTGGTTTGTTGCAGTAGAGCATACATTCGACAAGACGAATTCTTGATCGGGACTCTCGCGCGACGCCGCCTAACCTCTCCACACCTAACCGTCTCAGTGAGCAGTCCCGGTTGCCCCTGGCCCCAGGCATTCCCGGCTCCGCCTCTCGTAACGGGAGCTAGTCCGCAAGCGATTCAAAGTCCGGGAACCCATGAGCTAACAGCTTGTTGGCAAGCCTGCGCACCGCTGCCCGCACCGTTTCATCACCGTTGTCGCGGCACCTCTCTAGGATAGCCGCCAGGTTCTTGTGCACCCACCTGAACCCTGGCGCGAAGTCCACTGCCTCGAGCATCGCGCCAATACACTCGATCACCTTGCTCGAGGAGTCTGCAGAGTACATCAGCAGATCCTCGAGAACGAAAACGTCTGCGTCGGTCGGACCAACCTTGCTGCCGATCGCCTTCAGTCGTTCAAACGACCAGTCCAACGGGAACTTCTTCGAGTGGAACAACCAGCCAAACCGCTTCAGCTCCGAGTCTGTCACGTCCGATTGCGAGGCACGCCAGTCCCAAAGGGCCATTAATCCATCGAACACACGCCGCGGTGGTTCGTCGTCCCATCGCGCCACACTTCGGCCAACAAAGGACCAGAAGTGGCATTTGGCGCTCACAGGTGCCCGGGAAAAGAAGCGCGCAAGAATGCCATCGTCACTGCGGTCCAACATCTCCCGCCAGTACATCACCGCCAAGTGACTCCCCAGGCCATCAAGGTAGGAAGCCCGGCCCGCCTCGGTCGGCTCCAAGCGGTCCATCGCTGCGGAGTAGTGCGGCAACATCATCTCCGCTACGTCGTCATAGACATCGACGAAGCAAATGTAAGACTCCCAAGCGGCGTACCAATGGCGCTGACACACATCGTGCAGCGGGAAGATCTTCGGCAACGCTTCTAGGGTCCAAACTCGGTCGACTAGGTGAAGAACAGCCAAGCCTTGACCGTAGGCCGCACGAACGCCAACAGAGGGCTCCACATCCACCATCAAGTGCCTCTCCAAGGCGTTTTTCACGTCGACATGATCCAAGCTGGGCCGAGCGCGCTTCTCTCGTGCAGCGTGACGGTCGCGCCACGCCAGCCATCGAATGATTGCCCGAAGGGAGCGCCCTCTCATGCAATTCAAGGTGAGTTCGTAGACCGGAGAGTCGTTGTCCCAGTTCGCCTCTCGATTCGGGGTCGGATCGGGATCGTTCAGCAGGGCGATCAGAACCTCGACTACACGAGGGTCATCACCAGGAAAAAGGCTGTCGTCGGTATCGAGGCCCCGAGCCAACAAGTGAAGGGCGATCTCCCTCACTGCGCCCCAGTCTTCAACTTGGTAGCCGTGTGGTTCTTGGTCAGGACCTTGTTCAACGATCCAGCGACAGAAGTCGAGAACCGGGTGCCAATCGAAGTAGTTCTTCTTAGTCAGAGCATTCGCAAGACCGTGTAGGACGCCGCTGCCGTACTGCGGGTGGAGACTTCGGAAGCGGCTCAGCTGACCAACGAAGCGACTTGGGTCGTTCTGCACCGGCTCCCAGAGAGCTCGCGCCAGTCCTTCCCGATCCGGTACTCCGCCCCTCTTTTCCTCCGGTGGCTTCCATTTGGCCAGATAGTCAATAACGTCGGCCACCGGAAGCTCATCTATCGACTGCGAGCTAATCGGTGATTGAGGGGGGCCAAACCACGTCCGAATTCCGCTCGCATCCAGAGCATCGTCCGGCTCTTCATACCGGGCTACCAGGTTCTCCGTCCGTCGCCGCCAGGCCTCATCCAAGACCTCACGGAGCGGCCACAGATGCCTGAGCCTCCACCGATTCGCCCGCTCCTCCAAAACCTCCGGGGAAGGGGGCTGACCATTCCAACGAATGTGTCGCGCAATGAAGCGACTTGCCTCCGGGCCATTCTCCATCCACCGAAAGAACCTGTCTCGAACATCGTCTCCGACCCTTGGAAGGAACTTCGCCGCGAGCAGGTGGTACTCTCTTCGAGTATCGTCGAGCTCGAGAAGGTTCGCATCGCTCAGACGCTCCTCGACGACTTCGAGTGGAGCACAATTCATC
>JANQPS010000130.1 GCA_028285365.1 Thermoanaerobaculia bacterium
ACGTCGATTCCGACCGTGCCGTCCGGTCTCCACCCAACGGTGCGAAAGTGCCCAGGCACCGGAGCCCCTTCGACCATCTGGACAGAGACCACCGTGCCATCGTGGAGCTGCCCATAGAGAGACGGCACCGACGACTGGAGAGCAAACAGGTCGTAGCGCCCCAACTCGCCCTCGTCGAGCCAGGTCCATGAGCGCTGCTGAGCCTCTGCGGAAGCCACCCAGGCGACGACTGAGCCAACGACGACTGACCAGACCAGTAACGCGACGCGCGCACGAGATGCAATTCCCAGATCCACGACGACAGCCCCCTTCGTCGGTCGTTCGGAATGCAGCCAGCCAATTCCAGAGCCGGCACCTCTCGTTCCATCCTACAGAAACACCACTTCAGGACAACGCCGACGGCCGCGGTCAGCACCGCCCGCGGTCATGCGCCCGACCAGGAGCGCTTTGACGAGACCAAGGTCGGTTAGTGCAGCTCATCGCCAAACTGGTAGACCATGCGACCTCGAGCTAGCGAGGCAGGCCTTGCTAGACCATTCCGGCACCTACGGTCTGTGGGACCCCCGGTGCCCAAAAACACGTCAACCTCGTTCCAGAAGACTCCATATTCCGGGTCAAGTTTCGGAGTCCCAGACTGCTAGTTCGATCGTGTGAAGCGGATTCCAGCAGCCGCCATCAAGACGGCGAGCACGATCAGAGTCCACGTCGCAAGCGTCGGAATCGGCGCGACGACGGTGACGACCGTCGCTGCTCCGTGTTCTGCGCCCTCGTCGGAGCTGAGAGCCGAACCGTCGTTGAAGCCGTCACCGTTGCTGTCGTAGGTCACCAGCGCCTGATTGACCAGCGATGCTCCTACCGCGACGTCGACCGCCACACGCGCGCGAATCGAGATGATCGTACGCTCGCCGACAGGCAAGCTGCCGTCCCAGGAAACCGTGCGGTTCGTCTGGTCGACCGTCGTCGTGCCAGCGTCCGACTCAGCGAACAAGACTTCGAGGCCCTCAGGAAGGGCGTCGAAGACTTCGGGCCCCGGATTGTCCATCTGATCGATCGCGCCAGCGTTCCTGACCGTCAGCTCGTAGGGCAGCAGCCCGCCAGGCACGGTGTCACCGGAAACCGACTTGTCGACCTCGAGCAAACCGCTCCCTGCAACGCTGTACTTGACGAGCAAACGTCGCGGCAGCCCGTGCTCGCCGTTGCTGTCGCCGGCGACCAGAACGTTCCCGAAGCTGTCGAGCTCGAGGTCGTAAATGCGATCGTCGCTCCCCTCGAGACCGACAATGACGTCCGAGAAGAGCAGGTCTCCTGTGTCGATGTCGTAACGCTCGACGAAGCCGTCGTCGTCGAGTGCCCCTTTGACTGTGCCAGCGATCCACGCGCTCGTGGCGTCGAGATCGACCGAGGTCACGAAAGCCTCCGTTGGAAACGTCGTCTTCGTCCACTGGATCTCACCATCCTGCGTCAGCAGTGTCACGACGCCATATCGATGGCGTTCGCTTTCGACCCAGCCTGCAAGAGCCACCTGACCGGACGGGAGGATCTCGACACCCGTCGCAACCGCTGACTCGCCACCGCCGGCGAGCACTTCTTCCGGCGCGAACGAGCGGGACCAGAGCAGCTCACCCTGTGCGGAGATGAGACCCACGTCGAGCGAGTCGGAGGACGGTTCCTCGGCCAGCGCGACCGCCACAGTCCCATCCGCTCCAACGTCGAGGTCCTGGGGCTCTCTCAACTG
>JANQPS010000083.1 GCA_028285365.1 Thermoanaerobaculia bacterium
AGGTGCCGTTGTCAGAGGTCGACGTCAACTCCGGGGACTGGATCACGACTCACTACGCGCGGATCTTGTCCGGGTTCCACACGGCCGAGGAGATGGAGCAGGAGTTCACTCGCCTGGGCACGACGATCCGTTGGACCCGCGGCTGGCGTCGCAGCAAGCGTTGGAATCGGCCCGACATCGAAGCCTGGCTTGAAACGCGGCGATCATCGGCCGTCGAGGTCGTGCCGGGCATCACCGTCGAGCGCACCCCCACCGAGACGATCGTTCGCATCGCCGATCTTCGACCTCCTGCGCCGCCCGACGGCGCAGGACCGTGGCCGAGCAGCCGAACACCCCTGCTGACCGGTGGTCGTCCTCGGTCGAGACCGACACCCGCGCACTCGCCACTGACCTGGGTGACCCGCTTGGGCCGGCCTACGTCGCGCAGATCGGCCCGTGGGACATCGGCGGCAATCGCCAGGATTCGTGCCTCAAGACCGTCATTCCGCTCGTCCACCGGGTCACCGGGAAGTACTGGGCGCCATCGCGCGACTGCCTGGCATGGGCGTGCGGGCGTTGCGGCCCAAGACGCTGCCAAGTGATCCTCGATGACCTCACCGGACACTTCGGGCGACGACCGGCCATCTTCTTTGCCGAGGTCACCGACCCGGACACCAAGAAGGCTTCACTCAGATTCCTCCAAAGGACCGGTGGCGCCTACGTATGGTTCCGACTGGCGTCAGGTCGTGTCTTCCTCTTCGCGTCCATCGACTTCGCCGCCAAGCCGAAGACGAAAGCGAGCGGACGACCAGCGAACACGCACGCACTGCAACCGTCCGCCGCAATCGCTCAACTCGACCACCTTCTCCGCCACGGCCTCGACACACGACGAGCGAGCGGTCAGTGGCGACTCAGGGACAGCGAGTACTCCCGTCGAAACGTCGACCCGCAGTTCTTCTCAGTCGGCGGCGTCATGACCAGCGATGACGAGCAGCGACTGGTGAACGATGCCCGCCATCTCTACGCCGTTGAGGGCGGCACGTCATGGCCCGAGAAGGCCGCTCAGCCGGAGGATCTCACCCCCGGCCAGCTCGTTGCTCTCCTCAGACGCAGCCGATGAATGTTGGTGTTCGCGGCATCCCTCAAGGGGATACCGCGAACTCGCACATTCCTCCCACCAGCCCTTACCGCGAACTCGCGCATTCCTCGCAGCGGCTCGACATCCGGACGTCCCCTCGCCCACTCGGCCGCATCCCGGCTTGGCCAGGGAGACGGCCCCTCCCCCTAGAGGGCAGTACGCACATCGATGCCCTGCGCAGAATCCCGGGTGTAGACGCGATCGACGGCGCCTATTCAACCGACCGGGCGCGCGTGGCTCCCGGACTCTCCCCCTCGAAGAGGGGAGGTGTCCCCTGGGGTGACTGGCAGACTCCCTGTTGCCGGGTCGAGACTCTAACCATCCGACATCGCATCGTGAGCTGCCGGCTTCCAAAGCAACCTCAGCTCGCTCAGCAACGCGCGCACCCCTATTAGTGTCTACACCGTGACCAATGAGCAGTGGACGGGTACCGCGGCTGCGAGCAGTGGAACGGTCGAGGAGAGGCGCAACGAGTACGCGAGATTCGCCGGCGAAAGCCTGAGCTGCCAGAGCACCGGCGAAGGGCCATGATCGGCGTCAGCAACAGAAGGCCTGGACGTGATGACTGCTCTAAGCGACCTGTTTGAGGTGGAAGCCTCAGGTGGGTCTGACAGTCCCCGTGAGTTCCGATGCACTCTTCCACCAGACGCATTCGCAGAGGGCGTTGCGCTCACCGCTCGCGCATTAGTCCAACGAAGGCTTCCGTCGACCTCCAGCCTTCGCACCGTATGGGAGGCGCAGCACGCGAAACCCGCAACCGAGGTTGCCACGAAGAAACAGAGCGAACTCCTCGTCAACCATGTCTGCCAGAACGTTGGAACTCCCGATGAACTCGCCACGGACGAACATCTCGGCGGTGCCGTTGCCGAGACACTCTGGGTCGAGTTCGTCACTGATCTAGACGAAGGGCTCGGGCCGCCAGTGCGCGTCGAGGGGCACGACTGGTCATCCACTGACCCGGGAGGCGACGGACTAACCGTCCATGAGGTAGGTGGCTCGTTTGCCTTCCGCCTGTGGGAGTCGAAGCACCACGTCGCGGACGCACCGGTTCGTTCGACGGTGGGTCGGGCATGCCGTCAAGTGCGGGATCAGTCACTGAGCTATCTAGCGAGATTCTCGCTTGTCGCGCAGTACATGACTGAAGACGATCCGCTGGCGTTGTTCTACGCAGAGTTGACCGAGCGATGGGTCGACCAGGATCCCGGCGCAGGCGTCGGCATCAGCATCGGAACTGGCGCAACCGCCGATGTCGCGCAGTGCTTCGACTCGCTCGACAGCTACTTCGGCCTACCGACCGACCGACACCATGGTCATCTGCACGTTGTGAACGACTTCATGGCATTTTGTCACGCCGTACGTGACGAGGTCTGGAAGGGGTGCGGGCTGTGGACCGGGCACTGAATTCTGAGCTGCTGCGAAACGCACTTCAGAGCCACGTTCGTCTGCCGAGCCCGGAGGAGCTTCAGAACCTTTTGGCTCAGGCGGAGATCAGCCTGTTCACGCGCGAGGCTGAGATTGATGACTCGCTCCTCAGCGCGGGTTGGTATCTGCAGGCCGTCGCAACCGCTCGACCCGAGCTGAATCTCTACGACCTGCCGCGGCAGCGACAAGCTCATCAGGTCTCCGGCCACATCTTCGACCTGGCAATGGAGTCGGCCGATTTCTCCATCGCGGAGCGCCTGCGAGTCGCGTTCGCCGCGCAAGTCGGATATCTGGGTGGCGACTTGACCCCGAACGCAAGCGCCGTTGCACGACGCGCCGAACTTCCAGACCCGCCCTACGACTGGACGGAGCCCGGGCGGATGTCGCTCGAGGCTGGCATCGCTTTGCTTGCACTCGACCGCCCTCGCTTGTACCCCCTACTGGCGGCGCGGCGATCCCAACTTGATGAGAGGCGCACCACAGACGACCAAGTCGACCCGCTCGCAGCCATGGACGGGGTCATCCGGGGCGTGTGGGAACTCACCAACTACCTGACCTACGGCAACCAGGATGCACTGGGCACAGCGCGACAGCAGCTCATCGCAGCGGCTGGAGCGGAGGGTGCGGAGCAGGACGTCGACTCGCGATGGGTCGCCGTACACCTTCTGCGCATTGCGGGTGAGCTGGCCGACACGTCCGTCTGGGCGGTGATCCCGCCGGACACCCCGGGGGCAGCTCGCGCCCTGACGTTGGGCGATCCTCCGGTGCTCGCATTGTGGCCTCCGCAGCTGCAGTTCCTGACCGACGACTCGCTAGGAGTCTCGCCGCTCAGCGGTGCAGCGAAGCGTCTCGTGCTCTCGTTCCCGACCAGCGCCGGCAAGACCCTGCTCGCCCAGCTCCTAATCCTTACACACGTATCATCGACCGACTCGGAGGTATGCGTGGTTGCGCCGACGCATGCCTTGTGCCGTGAGCTAGCGGTCACGCTCGATCGAAGGCTCCGAACGCTCGGTCATCAGCTCCATCGAGATGACCGCGTCGGCCTCCACATCGACACCCCGCCAGGCGCACGCGTCACAGTGATGACTCCCGAGAAGCTCTCGGCGCTCATTCGCCGCAATCCAGAGGACACTCTCGAACGATTCTCGCTCTTTGTGATCGATGAGGCTCACCTGGTCGCGGATGACCACCGCGGATGGCGGCTCGAGGAGACTTTGTCGTTCTTGCACCATCGCACTCAGAAGACAGATCACCGCATCGTGGTGCTGTCGGCAGCGTTGGGCAGCCAAGCGCACGTCGGTGCGTGGCTCGACGACGGAACCCTGCTTCAACGACACGAGCAGTGGCGCGGGCCCCGCCGACTGAACGCGGTCTTCACGACGGTCCCGGACTGGGATCGCGAGGAAGATGTTCCGGCAAGTGGGAGAAAGCTGCGACGCATCAAGACACCCCTCAGGGGCCGCATCCACCTCAGTGCGGGTGATCGAACGGTGAAGGGCGACTTCGAAGATGACGTTGGTGTGCTCGTGAGGCGCGAAACGAAAGGGGGTGGGCTGGTCCACGACTCAGACGAATCAACACGGCAACGCGATCTCCTCGTGCCAGTGGTCCTACACGTCTCCGAATCCGGACCAGTGCTGGTCGTTCAAGCCACACGCGTCGAGGCGCAACGGCTCGCAGAGGCGATAGCAAGTCGCATATCGGAGCCTTCGCCCGAGGCGTTTGCCCTGCGCGATCTTGCAGTCAACCGTCTTGGCGCCGATCATCCGCTGACGGCTGTACTCGAACGCGGGGTTGCGTTCCATCACGCCGCACTGCCGACTGACATTCAGGCGGAGATCGAGGACGCGGTACGTCGAGGCCAGATCAACATTCTGATCGCCACCACGACCCTTACTGAAGGTGTCAACTTGCCCTTCAAGACAGTGGTGGTCGGCTCTAGGGGGTACAGATCGAGCGACGGCTACGTCGAGATCATCGGCCCAGCTGCGCTTCTCAACGCAGTCGGCCGTGCAGGGCGAGCTGGGCGTGAGTCGGAAGGCTGGATGATCGTCGCCGAGCAGCGAGACTTCGAGCCCGAGATGTTCAATCAGTTGACGCGGACAGGGGCCGACCTGGACATGGCATCAACGTTGGCCGGACAGCTGGGACTCGAAGCAATTCGCCAATACGATCAGCGACGAGCGAACCTCGACGACCTCGTTCTGGAGCATCACAGCCCCGGGGTCGACGGCTTTCTCAGCTACGTCTGGTTCCTCGCCGATCACTCCTCAGACTCGTCGCTGGTGCTGAGCGAAGTCGCGGCGGCCCTCCGCTCAACCCTTGCGTGGCAGCAACTCGAAAGACCGGATCAGGCCGCGCTGGGCAGAATGGCCGCTGACGCTGCCGCTGCGTTCGTCAAGCATGACCCACAGCAGCGCTCGCGATGGTCTCGTACGGGAACGTCGCTGCCCTCCGCTCGAGTCCTCGACCGGGTAGCCGACGACGTACTCCAACGGTGCGGTGGCGCCCTGGATCTCGCCGACGTACGGTCCGCACTGCAGACCGTCCTTGTGGGCGACTCGCTCGAAACCCTGCTCACGCTTGAGGAGAATCCCCGTCGGGGATTTAAGCCGTACCGCAGCGCTCCGCGCACGGCGTACGTGCCTGTCGATCTCAGAGCCCTCGTTCTGGATTGGGTCAGCGGCGTGGAGCTGAGCGAACTGGCGGAGCAACACCTAGCAGGCGTGGCTGATGACGAGTACCGGTACGAACAGCTAGCCGAGTTCAGTGCACAGGTCCTTGAGCATCACCTCCCCTGGACGATCGGCATCCTCGTTGAGTGGGTCAACGAACGGCTCGAGCGAGCTGCTCGGCCACAACGTCTCCCGACCGACCTGCCCGCTGCCATCCACTACGGGGTCCCAGCAGGGGCAGCGTTGCTGCTCATGAGCCGAGGTGTGCGTTCTCGGCGGCTCGCCAATGCCG
>JANQPS010000121.1 GCA_028285365.1 Thermoanaerobaculia bacterium
TGCCGGTCGGTTGCGGATCATTGCGACCAGCGTGCGCGCCAGGAGTCCGCGGCGCGGGTAGTCCGGCCGATACAGCATGGTCAGATCGACGACCCTATCGAGGATCTCTTGATCACGATCGATGAACGGCACTCCACGTCCCGGCGTGACGAACACACAGGACTCCCGACGGCCGCCGAGCGTTTGGTTGTCTGCCACGCTACTGAGTCACGCTATTCAGCGTTGCCTGGGAGCGCATCTGGTGGCGCGGCACCATTGACCGCCTCCGGAACGCGAACCACTCGATAGAGACCGGGGACCTCGCCAGCGACCCTTTCCGAAGCGGCAACGAGAGCCGCAAGGTATTCGGGGCGTTGATAGTCATAGAGGCCCTCGAGAAACCCAAGCCTCTCTTCGTTGACCAGGACGTAGTCGTCTACTGCTGCCTCCGCCAGATCGAACTGCGCAAAAGGAACGGCCTCCGTCTCGGCCGGGAAACCCCAGAAGAACTGCAAGGACTGAATGGTGCGAGCGTCGCTGATCAGGCGTTCCGACGGTCCCACGTGGCGCGCAACCTCACGCTCCAGCGTGCTGGCCGGTCCGTCCAGGCGATTGCGAGCCACGCCGACTCCGCACGCAACAAAAACCGCGACCGCAGCCACGAGCCCCCAGAAGAAGCGCTCTCGAACTGCCTCAGTGCCCAAAGCCGTGGAGTCTCCCTTCGCAGGGAAGACCAGGCGTCGCAGCAGAACCGCGGTGAGCAGAACGGCGGGAAACAGCTGCAGGTACACGAAGCGATCCGCCAGGGGAAGCGGCCGGTAGGCGACGAGTGAGGCAGAGCTGAAATTGAACATGGCGAGAACGGACACGAACCACGCTCCAACGAACGCACAGTCGCCCCAGCGTCGATAGGCCGCATAGGCGACAGTGAGGAGAGCCAGTGCAGGAATCAATGCAAACGAGGCGCCGAACAGCAGCTGTCTGGGGCCATCGGCGACGACTCGCTTGATGAGGACCTTGAGGTATTCGCCCGAAGACCCTGCCGCTTCCGGGCCATCGATGAACAACCGCCCCCACTCGTTCGAGTTGCGCCAGACCGCACCACTGTCCTCGTAGCTCTCCTGCACCGTCTCGAAACGGTAGAGGAAGCTGCCGGTGAGGCTCTGATAGGTGAGACCCTCGGCTGCAATTCCAGCGAGGGAGGCGAGCGCACATCCCGCCAGCACCGCGATCCGGCCGCGCCGGACCGCCATGAGCAGCAGATAGCCGGCCACAAAAGGGACCAGGTAGACGACGCTCGTCTTGGTGAGCCAGGCCCCGACGAAACACGCCCCAGCCAGACCACCCATGAGTCCCTGACGCAGCTGACTCTCCTCAGAGCGCACAGCCCGCCAGCACACCAGCGTCCCGACTGCGGCCAGAAGCGCTGCCGGCGCGTCCGGCATCAACATGCTGGCAGTCCGCGCGTCCAAGGGCAACACGGCCCAGAGCAGTCCGGCGAGGAGGGCCACGTGGTCGTCGAACATCAGGCGACCGGCAAAGTAGGCGCACAGCGCAGTGGCAAGCGACGACAGCAGCGGGAAAAGCAGCATCGACGCCTCGCCGACCCCAAACAGTCGAAAGGCCACCGCCACCGGACGATAGACGCCCACCCTGAGCGAAAAGACCTCGACGGGGCCCTGATAGGGAATCTCCATCGTGCCCTGCGCGACCTCGTGGGCCAACTCCGCGTAGCCAGCGTCATCGGACCCGAAATACCCCGAGAACGAGGCGAACCTCGCCGCGATGGCGACCACGAGGATCAAGCCGATCGCATATGAGGGTCTGGCCGCCACCAGGGAGGTGAACCCCAAGGCTCGACCGAGCAGAGTTTTGTTCTCTGGGGCTGACACGGTGCGCTCAATCCTTCGCTAGGATACGGATTTCGCGCTCTTCGCGCGGACCCCGAAGATCAAATGGCAATCATACCGATTTGGCTGCTTCTGGTCTCGCTGCCGGTCATCGGGTACCTGGCAATGCGGTCCAGGGCATACGCAATCCTGCTGATGCCGATCTTCTTCCTCTCCTACCCCGGTGAGTGGGGACTGCCAGTACGGATCGACCCGCTGGACCTCGTCCTCATGGGCCTGTTCGGGTGGGCCGTCGTCGGCAACGGGAAAGAGGACGATCGCTCCGAGATCCGCCTGCCGGCAAAGCTCTCCTGGATCCTCATGGGCGGATTCATGACGGTGGCCTACCTCACGGCCGACATCAACCGCCAGTACCTGACCGATCCCGTGCGCATCGGCTATCAGGTGTACCGCTACGCTTGGAAGTTCCAGTTGTTCTTCCTGGCAGCCGCCCTGCTCGTCAGAACCACCGCAGACCGGTGGAAAGTCGCTCTCGGGATGGTATTGGGCGGCGTCATTCTGTCCATCCCGGCGCTCTTCCAGGGTCTTCAGGGACTCCGTGCGGGTGGCTTCTGGGGCCCGAACGCACTCGGGGGCCTGCTCCTGGCACCGATGAGCATCAGCATCGCCGCACTGCTCGTGGGACGACCCACGCGCGAGCGCTGGTTTCATGCGATCAGTCTGCTGATCATGCTCAGGGCCCTGCTCTACAGCGGTTCACGAAGTGCACTCGTTGGCCTCATGTTGGCTTCTGCGATCGTCCTTTTGCGTATGACTAGGAAAAGTGTCGGTAGATTCATCGGAGTCTCCGCGCTGCTTTTCGCCGGAGTTCTCGCGCTCCTCGTGATCATTCCCGACCTGACCCAGAGACCGAACGTCCAACGCATGCTGACCATCTTCCAGGCCTCGGAGCAAGAGACCCTCCAGTGGCGCATCAACGAGCGATGGGACCACTTCTTCAATGCCGCTCTGGAGAACCCGTGGTTCGGGCGTGGACACGACGTCGACCTCGAGAACTTCGAGCGCGGACCCGGCAACGCGCTGACCCCGCACAACAGCTATCTGAGCCAAGCCCTGCTCTACGGCTTCCCGGCCACCATCCTCATGGCGATGTTGCTGATGCGCAGCGTCGCCAACGGCCTGCTGAAGTTCGGACGGCTCAAAGATCCCGAAGAAGAGGTTCTCGCGCTGGCTTCGAGCGGCGCGGTCATCGCCATAATGGTCCATGCAGCAGGCGACGGCATCATGCAGATCAGTTTCGTCGCCTGGATGATGTGGACGCTCGCGGGCTTCAACATGAGCCTCTCGAAGCCGGAACGAGTGCGCATCCAGACGCGCGGCTTCGCCAAGACTGCAAACGCCAATATTGGCATATCCGAATTTTAGTGTAGACTCACCTCCCCCTTTTGACCGCTCTACGCGACAAATGTCGTGATCCCGAGCAGGAGCTGAGCATGAAGCGTCTCAAGAAATGCCTGGTCGTTGCGCCCCTTCTCGTGCTGCCAATCACCCATATTGCAGCGCAGCAGCGGGGCTACGTCGAGCGCAGTAACGGCTTCGATCTCAACGATAACGGCATCCTCGGCGAGTTTGGCGTCGACGACTTGATCTGCGACGACACCTCGGGCGGCACCGCTCCCATGCCCGAAGATCTCGACGGCGACGGTGACTTCGAAGAGCAGTGGTACATCGACTGCGACGGCGGATCCAACTCTGGCAACTGCGGTTCTCCCGGTAATCCGTGCCGCACCATTGCGTTCGCCAGCAATCGCGCTGACGGCAGTGGCGACGGCAACGAAGACGTCTTCTGCTTCACCGGAACGTGCTCGGTCGACGACCTCAACCCAGGCGGCGCCGGCATACCGGGCTGGTACTCGGTCGGCGCGAGCGGTTCCGAAGTCCGCAGCTTCAGGTATCCGTCGAATCCCACGATCCTGGCCGGCTGGGACCGGGACGGAGACAACAGCTACCCGCCCGCCGACACCAACGACGTCTCGATCCTCGACGGCTCCGGCGGAGCCAATCGGGCCTTGAGCCCCGGCGGCAGCTACCGCGAGTTCGCTCACTTCAGGGCCCAGAACTTCAACCTGCCGCCCGGCGAGTCCAACGGCGGCTTCGCGGGAGCCGGGAACGACGACACCACGTACTGGTACTTCCACGACATCGAGTTGAGCGACATCAACCGTGACCAGTGCACGTCGAGTGGTCGCATCACCTTCGACCTGTTCGCCATCGGAGCCGTTCACCTGGCGGTCGAGAACATCCAGGCCCACGATATCGGCGCTTACTTTCTCCGCGGTGCGGGCGGGAACGGGCCGGCAGTAGGCGGCCCCATGAGGTTCCAGAACATCGACCTCACGCATCATTCCTGCGACGGAGACGACGAAGACGCGACCGTCGCCAAGATCTGGGGCTACTACTCGGAGGTGGAGTTCCTCGACAGCTATCTGGACTGCAACATTGACGGATGGGAAGGTGCCTGTCTCGGACTGCGCCCTTCGCAGTGCACGCAGGACTGGGTCATCCGCAACAACTACTTTCGCAACTACGCCAACGTCATGGGCGTTCAGGCCTCGGCAAGCGGCTTCTGCGACGGCTCAGCCGCTCGTCCAGTCGACGACATCGTCTTCGACAGGAACGAAGCCGTCACGCTCGAAGCTCTCCCGTTTGCTCCCACATTCGTCTCGCTGTCAGCTGGCAACAGTCCCAGCGATCCCGACGAGTCGTTCGAGGACGTCACGATCACCAACAACTTCTTCTGGGCCGGCGACGGCTACCAGAACTGCCTTTGGTATCTGGGCGGCAACCAGTCCGGAGCCCAGGACGGCAGAGTGATCTTCGCCAACAACACGTGCCATGGCTACATGAATCGCAACGGCTGGGCTGCCATCATGGTGTCTGACGAGAACAACTTCGTCCATCAGAACTTCCTGATCGTCAACAACGTGATCAGTGGCATGCAGAACTCGAGTGAGCTCAACGTCTCTTTTGGGTACTCGCCGTCCCAGTGGTCGATGGACGAGAACACCTACTCTCCCGCCGGGCGGTACTTTCTGCTTCCAGGACCTACGGGCTCGCTCTCCTCCTGGCGCAATGACACCGGCGTCGACCAAAGCTCCAACGAGTGTGTTCCCCAGTACGTCAACGTCGCTGGAGGGGACCTCCACATCACGTCTGACGACACGTGCGCACGCGACCAGGGAATGTTCACCGGTGAGCCCACTCTGTCGTTCGACATCGACGGTGAGCCGAGGCCCCAACAGAGCATCGACCGAGGAGCGGACGAAGTCATCGGAATCTTCGCCGACGGCTTCGAAGGCGGAACGACGTTCGAGTGGCAGTGATCTGAGCTCGAAAACGCGCAAACAGCGCCGGCGGCATCTTGGTCTTCAGACCCTGAACCCGAGCCGCTCTACCAACTCGGCTCGCCGCTCCAGCGTCAGGTCTTTGAACCTGCGAGTGGGACCCTCGTGGCTTCCCTGTGGAGAGGGAGTCAGGGATCTGCTCTCGAGGCCGCGTATCCCCTCGACGAACAGATCCGCGGTCATCAGCACGTTGGCGCACCTCAGCTTGAAAGGATCAGCCGTCCCTTCGACGGTTGCGGCACGCTGAAGGACGATATCGCCCGTGTCGACCCCCTCGTCGATCACGTGAATCGTCGTACCCGCGTGAGCGAGACCGCCCTCGAGAACCTGCCAGAACTCACTCTGTGATCCTCGGTAGAAAGGCAGGAGCGATGAGTGCGCGTTCAGGATTCGCTTGCGCGCCTGCTTGATCATCGGCGTCTTGAGAATGCCGGTTCCATAGACCACGAGATAGTCGACTTCGAGCTCACCAGCCCACGCGACGGAGCTCTTGGCGTTGGCGTTGCGAGTCGTTCGTCGCTCGACCGCCGGCCATTGGTCAGGCAAGCCACCCACTCGAGCCTCGAGCTCGCTCTCGGCTGCGGTCTGAAGCCGATCGAGAGCGTGACGCGTTCTCCGCTCGCGACGCTCGACGGTCAGCAACTCCTTGATCTTCGAGAGCAAGAGGTGCAGCGGCGGCACGCGCTTCTTGAGAAAGCGCACCAGAATCGACCCCTCGTCCTCGGTCCGCGGCGATTTGTCTTCGATCAGAATTCCGGTGAGGGGAAGCTGCCGGTGGATCTGGGCCGCAACGTAGCGCTGGTGAGCGCCGGGACGAGTCAAGAGCAGAATCCGAGGGCTCGAGCTGCGCGCCGCTCCCGGTTCATCGGGCCGCGAGTCCGTCACCTGCTCTGTCACCAGCTCTGGCACCAGCTTTGGCACCTGTTCCGCCACTGTCGGGTCATCACTAGAGTCTCAACAAGAGCTGACCAGGTCTCATTTCTTCCAGCTCATGAGCGATGGGCTCACTTTCGCAGACCACCGACGCCCTGGCGCTGACACCGCGAAGTCCGAACACCTGCCCCGCGAGATCGGATGGCGCCAAGGTCTCGAAGCGCAGGCCGTCAGCGCGGAAGTCGACGAGCTCGTTCGACAGGCGAGCACTCCTGCGAAGAACGAGGTAGTCCAGCAGCCGAGACGTCGAGCTGATCATGATCTGTCCGCTGCGATGCCGGGTCGCAAGCGCCTCGAGCGCGCGCAGCGTCGGTTCCGGAATGTGCCTCGGCGCGGCCATCAGGTCCGCCCGCCTCTTGCCCAGGTGCGTGTAGAGGATGCGCACGCCACCGTCTTCGACCAATCGGTCGAGCTGCTGAGTAGACAACAACTCACCGAAACCCGAGATATCGGCGAGCTGCCACGATCCGAATCGCCTGAAGCAGTGCATTTCCCGTCCGTCAGCGAAACGCCGACGATGGGGCACCGTCATCAGCGACTCGTCGTAGTCGAACAGAGCCCACTGGAGTCTGCGGAGCTGGGAGCCGCAGAGGCGGTCGATGACTCCGAGCACTCGCCCTCGACGCGAACCCTGACGGTCGCGAAAGTAGGTCATGCGTTTCAGTGGCCCGTCGACCGGTAGCGAGCATCCGCACAAGTCACCGTCCCAGACGTAGCGAATGCCGGCATCGACGATGTGATCGAGCGAATAGACGACGTTCTCGTAGTGATGACCGGAGGCGTCCACGATCTCTGACTGGCCGCCGAGATCCGATCGATGGAGGAGGTTGCCCAGCGAGTATGAGTGGTCGACCCAGATCCGCGGGCGCAGACCAACCGACTCCATGAGTCGCGCACACTCGGGCAGCTCGTCTCTCGAAAACGCCACTGCCTTGGAGTTCGTGTAGTCACCCCAAGTGTGGAGCGTGTCGACTGGATGTTCGGTGGCACACTCCGGCATCGACTCGACACTGACCTGGTCCGGAAGCGCATCGTTGAAGCTCCGCAAAAACACCGAGTCCGCGAACGGGATCTCGAGATCCTCCCAGATCACCTCATGCAGCTCGCGCCAGGCGCTGGGAGTGGTGTTGTCCGGATCGTTGCTCAGAGTCAGCCAGGCGCTGTAGGGCGGAGGGATCTCGGTGAAAGAGGGGCTCGCCCGACTCATGGAGCCGCCCCGTGTTCCGGGTCTCCCCTGCGCAACAGCGTCGAGATCGATTCCCGGAGCCAACGCATCTCGTCCGGGGTGGCAAAACGGAAGAGCACCAGCAGCAGCGGATATCCGAGAGCCGCGAGCGCGAGGTTCGACGCGGCGCCGAGCCAGCCCCCGTCTGACGGTAACCAGCCGGCCGCGAGATACACGACAAGCGCCAGCACCGTCGCCGTCGCCAGCCGACGATACTGATACCCGACCGCATAGTGACGTTCGGCGATCCAGGTCGTACCGGTCGCAATGACGACAAACGAGATCGCCGTCGTGATCGCAGCACCCATCATTCCGAGCCAGGGGATGAAGATGAAGTTCAGGCCCAGGTTCAAGGCGGCACCCAGCATCGAGAAGTAGCTGATGAACTTGGTCTTCTCGGCAACGTGCACCGCGGGTGATACGCAGTACTGGACCCCGTTGAGCGCGTAGCCGAGGGCCACGAGCGGCACCACCGCGTACGAAGTGCTGTAGTTCTCTCCGGCCACCAGGACGAGCCCCACCTTCGTGACCAGCGACAGCCCCACGATCAGATAGGCCAAGACCACGGTCAGATAGGTGAGCGTCTGCGCATACGTCTCGCGGTGCCCCTCCTCCTTGCTGATCGCAAACGCGAACGCGGGCCAGGCGAGCTGGAAAGGCCAGACGACCGCCAACTGGACGATCATCCCGAACTTGTAGCCGACACCGTACACCGCGACGTCAGTCAGCCCGTCGAACATACGCAGCACGTAGCGGTCCGAGAGATCGATGATCCAGCCCGACGCCATGACCGGTATCAGGTACACGCCAAAAGCAGCCAGCGGCCGGAGCAACTTGCGATCGATCTTGATCGACGCGCTCCCCCTGACGAGCAGCAGCGCCAACGGCAGGGCCACGATGTTCGAGATCAGGTTGCCGATGAGGACGCCTCGGACTCCCATCGAAAGGGCCACGACAAACGTGATGTTGAGACCAATGGCGACCAGGAACTGAGCCAAGACCACGATGCTGTACGCGATGGCTCGCTCTTCGGCGCGCAGCGCGGAGAGCACAAGACCGATGATGCTCGTGAAAAAGCCGGTAGCGGCAATGATGCGCATGAGGTCAGCCGACTCTCGGCTCCCCAGGAGCCATTCACTGACCGTAGGCGCCCAGATCAAGAGGCTGCCGATGCCGATCGCCAGAGCCGGAAGCGCCAGCAGCGTCGCCGACGCTAGAACCTTCGACCTCTCCGTCTCGTCTTCGGCATCACGGTGGTAACACTTCAGGATGGCCGACGGCAGTCCGAAGACCAGGAAGCCGAAGGCGATGGATGAAAAGGCCGTCAGCAGCTCTAGCGAACCGTACTCCGCCGGATCGATGAAGCGCGTGTAGACGGGAAGCAGGAGGAAGGCCAAGCCTCGCTGCGCCAGGGCCGCCACAGCGTAGATACCCGACGTCGAGGCCAGCCGCTTGAGATGCGACTCCTCAGCCATGGGTCGAGGAACACCTCGGTTCGAACGGCGCACCATGCGCTGATCGGCTCGATCCAGGTCTGCCCGGTGACCAGGACCGTAGCCAGGACCACAGAGACACCTCACACCCGTCCGGTTGTAGAGCTTTTCGGTCTTCGCCCATCTCACACTCGTAGCCCGACCAGATCTTTCGACCCGATCCGACCGATCACAACATCACACCAAGGCTTCCCGACGCGTCGCCCGACCCGATCACGGGTCGCAAAGCCCCACCCCTGCCACTACGCCTCGCTCTGAGCACTGCCCCCCGAACTGCCCAGCGCTTTGCGTAGCGCGGCCTGCGCAAGGCTACCGAATCTGAGCGGCGCGTAGCCGTGACTCTTGCGACGGTAGGGCGCAAACTGGTTGAAGAAGGTCCATTTCCGACCCCGCCCGGCTAGCGCGTAGCGACCGTTGACCTCGAGAGTCTCGCCGCCCCACTCGAACTTGAGTGCGTACCAGAGCGAGTCCGAAGAGAGCCTCAGGTCACAGTCCTGCGAGCCACCCTCGACCTCCACGAGCCCGTCGAGAGCCGAGAAACGGTACGCCTGTTCATGATCGACGACCCACACGTAGCAGGGTTCGGCGCGAAACAGCAGGCGGTCCAGAAGGGTCCTGCGTTCTCGAGACAAGGTGGAAAGGTAGGCACGCAGAAGGAGCGGGTTGCTCTCTCGCGTCGTTTTCTCGCGAAAGGACTTCACCTCCTCGAGGAGCTCCTCGCGAGTCTTGCCGCCACCCGTACTGAGATCTCCGGGGGACATCTCGTCGATCTTCTGCCAGTCGACCAGATAGCGTGCGACGGACGCACGAGAATCCCAATCCTCACCGACCGTCCAGCTGTCACCCGGGTAGAGCACGATGGGCTCGGCGCTGGTCTCCGACCTCAGGTACTCCTCGACGGTGTCGATGCGATTGGCTCCATCGTTGAGGTGGAAGTTCTCCTGGTGACAGAACCAGACGAAGCTCGCGAAAGGAATGACGTACTTCGGCTCGAACACCTCGATCTGCATCTTCATCCGCTCGAGGACCTTCTTGGCCGAGGCCTCGCGCTCCTCGGTGGTGTCACCAGACCAGCTCGCATAGCTGAACTGGGTCAGCAGCACGTCCACCTGACCGACTTCACGCCGAATCTCCTCGGTTTCGGCGCGCTCGTACAGTTCACAGTCGTTGACGTTGAGGACCCTGTGACCCTCTGCCTCGGTCAGTAGCCAGGAGTCTTCACCGACCCGTCGACACCGAACCACGAAGTCGTCGGCCAGGGCCCGAGGCTCGCCCGGCGCGAGTTCGACGATGCTGCCGAAGTCGAGCGCCGAGCAGTAGTCGACGACTCGATGATCTTTCGACTCGCGAAACAGGATCTGCAGGTTCTTGCGGGCCTCTGGAGGGATACTGCGAACGTTCGGCGGGCAGAAGTGATCGGGATGTTCGTGCGAGAACCAGATGTGCGTCAGGTCCGCAAAGTCCTCGTACTCGAGAGCCGTTTCCGAGAGCAGCTCCCAACCGTCGTTGAAGACCCTGGTCTCGAGCCAAGGATCACAAATCAGACGCACGTCTCCAGACGCGAGAATCACGCTTGCGTGGTTGACGAATTCGATTTTCATGCTGGCTCCCTGAAAAATCATGGCGCGATCCGTGCACTGAGTGCACCAAGCTGCGACATCGTTCCTTGCCGTACGAAGTCCCCCGCCACTTGCGTGCCAAGCTGCGGTCCGAGCCGGCTCAGGGTACGGCCTGGGGGCTCTCGCAACTCTCGTGGCTAGGCGAGAGGAAGCCTCATCCACAACTCCGTTTGACCTGAAGATCATGAGCGAAGCCAGCAGTACTCCCAACAGTAACTCGCGATCCAACACGGCGTCGCGGCTCCAGAAATCGACCGTCTCACATGAAAGAGACGTCGAGAAAAGGCGAGTCGGCATCCGTTTCGGTACCGGCGATTCGGCTAGACTCGCCGCCGCAATGCGACCAGGAAAACTGATACTCGAAGACGGTACCGAGCTCGAAGCGTCCCATTTCGGCGCGGAACTGCCCATCGCCGGCGAAGTGGTGTTCAACACCGGGATGGTCGGATATCCCGAATCTCTGACCGATCCCTCCTACGCGGGCCAGATTCTCGTGTTCACGTATCCGATGATCGGCAACTACGGAGTGGGCCGCCTCGGAAGTGACGAGCTGGGCCTGCCGGACGGCATGGAATCAGACCGAATTCAGGTGGCCGGCGTGGTTGTCGCCATCGATTCCTGGGACGTGTCTCACTGGGAAGCCACACAGAGCTTCGGCGGTTGGCTAGCCGAGCACGGCATTCCGGCACTCTGCGGAATCGACACGCGAACCCTGACGAGGCGCCTGCGGTCCCAAGGCACGATGCTCGGCAAGATCGTCTTCGATGACGCTGACGAGGTCGACTGGCGAGACCCGAATCTCGAGAACCTCGTCGCGACAGTGAGCCCCGAT
>JANQPS010000147.1 GCA_028285365.1 Thermoanaerobaculia bacterium
ATCCACGCTCTCGGTCACGAGCTCGACGGGGCTCGACTGGCTCCTCGCGACTCGGTGGCGGCTGGCCACGTGGCCGTAGAGGACGACCGAGTCGTTGACCGAGTAGCCGATGGTCGTCAGAAGCGCTGCAATCACCGCCAGACCGACCTCGATGTGCATGACGGCCATGAACCCGAGCACCAGAGCGAGATCGAGCGCCACCGCCAGGACGATTCCGAAGAATCCCCAAGCGCGTCCTCTGGACTCGAGGCCAGCGTCGAGCGAGCGAGACGCACTCGAGAACAGTCTGTCGATCGGCCTCTGCAGACAGACGAGGTAGAGGCCGAGTAGGACAAACGAGAGTCCCAGCACGCGGAGGCTGCCGAGCAGCCTCCGACTGGAGACACGGTCGTCGATCGACTCGATCCTCTCGATCTCCACACCCGTGGCGGTGAGCAGAGCGGCAAGAGCATCGGTCGTCAACATGGACTCCGTGTCCGGCTCCTGCCTGTCGCGCAGTTCGGCGAGCCGCTCCGATCCACCTTGTGCGCGGTCCGCGAGGGGTGCAGCGAGAGTGATCAGCGTCAGTCCAGCGTCGTCTTCACCGAGGCTCTGGATCGTGAGTGGGGTGTTTGGGAGCCGCTCGCGGAGCAGGTCCGCGGCATCCGTGGCACCGGTGGGGTCGACGCTTCGGAGAACGAGTTGCGTTCCTGGCTTGAAGTCAGCGCCCAGCTCGAGCGTCGGAGCGGAGCTGCTGCCGAGACCAGCCGCGATCGCTACGAGAAGCAGCGCCCCGGCGACGAGTCCGAAGTAGACGCGTCGCAGGCGGAAGAGGCGGGGACGCCCGCGTCGCAAGAAGGAGAAGGGATCCAGGGAAACGTTGCCGATCAACCCGTAGGTTCGTTGAAGAACGAAGCGAGTACAGAAGATGGTGAGCACCGAAGCGGCGATTCCGACAAACAGGAAGACCGCAAACGAGCGCAGTCGCTCGCTGCCCAGGAGGAGTGAAAGGACGAGTACCGTAGTCGCGTTGGCGTGAAACAGGATGCTGCCCTGTCCACGAAACGAGTAGAGCGCCTGGACGATTCGATCGTGCTCTTGGTCGAGCTCTCGTTTGCTGAATGCATCCAGCCGGCGCCCCAGCGACTCGAAGATCAGAATGAACGCGTCCATGCCCATTCCGAGAGAGAGCACGAGTCCCGCGATACCGGCGAGGTCCAGGCTGAGGCCGAAGAGCGCAACCAGTCCCGCCAGGAAGTACAGCAGGAGTCCTAGGGAGACGAGTCCCGCGAGCATGAACCAGCTGCGATGGACGTAGGCGAGCAGGACGACGGCAATCAGCAACCCGCCTGCGAGCAGTAGGGCCCGGAGTCCGAGATCGCGGACTTCCTGCCCGAGACTCGGTCCGATGCCGCTGTAGCTCTCGACAGAGAGTGACACTGGCAACGACCCGGAACGCACCATGAGAGCGAGCTGCTCCGCCTCCTCCACGCTCGTACTGCCTCGCAGTTCACCGCCGGAGCGAATGGAACTCTCGATTCGACCGACCCATTCCACCTCTTCGTCGATGACGATGGCGAGATCGCGGCCGATGTTCGCCTTCGTGAATTCGGCGAAAGCCTGGTCGTGAGGAGGCAGGAACCGGAACAGGACTCGGGGACCGGAGGCCCCAAAGTCGAGTCCACTGCCTGAGCCCAGCTCGACCCGGATGGAGTGCTCGTCCATCATGTCGCCGGCGAATTCGGCGGGTTCGAGAGCAATGGGTCGACCGCGAAACTCGAGGTGCTCGGAGAGACTGTCGGCAGCGGTGACGGTCTCGGCGACG
>JANQPS010000148.1 GCA_028285365.1 Thermoanaerobaculia bacterium
CGTCGCCGACGCGAGCACGTGTATCGCGGTCGGGTCACCGAGCCTCTGCACCTCGGACTCGATGTGGCGGAGCAGTCGCGGAGTGGGTTCGTACTCGACCTCGTCAGGACCGGAGTAGAAGAAGTTGCCGTAGAGCTGACGCAGGTAGCGGCGTCTGACCAGCTGGAGCAGGCCCTCTTCCAGCGCCAGCGGAACTCCTTCGCAAACCTCGGCGAAGGACTTGCGAATGGCCGGCGGAATCGACAGACCGTCGGTCAGCTGGTCCCACAACATCTGCGCTTCGGACTCCTGGAGCGGCGGAATCTCGATCGCGGGTAGCTTGGAGTGACCGTCGCGCCAGCTGCCACCCGAACGCCCGGAGAGAACCAGGCGAAACCCTTTGCCGAGACGCGGATGTTCCAGGAGATGCTCGACCAGCTGATTGTCGATGGGGCGTGCGCGATGCAGGTCGTCGAAGACGAACGTCAAGTCGGCATGTTCTGGGAGGAGATCGAGCATCTCTTCCAGGCGGGCGATCATCTGTTGGAGAAGATCGTCAGACTCGCCGTGCCACCAGTTGGTCAGCGCTCCCTCGAACGGCCTGAAGGCGTCCGCCAACTCGGGCCGGACGGGGTTCTGCGTGAGCCTGGTCGCGATGTCCTTGATGAGAGCGGGGCCTCCGCAGCGAGCGCTCCAGGTGCTGGCCTGCAGGACTCTTCCGCCGCGCTGGTGAGTGAGCTCGTAGAGGCTGCGAGTTTTTCCGGTCCCGACAGGACCCGACACGACGAGCGCCTTTTCGTCGAGAGCAGCGGCGAGGTCTCTGAACAGACTTCTGTGGACCGTTGCGCCGCGCCGCCTCAGCACCTCGACGTTGCGCCACGGTGGAATGTCGCGAGTGGGCTCGAGAAGGGTCCAGATCGAGCGCGAGCGGCCCGAAGGGCCGGTGTAGTCAAGCGTGGCTCGGGTCAGCCATCGACTCTCGAGCTCGCGAACGGCATGGCCCGTGAGCTGGACGCTCGCCGAAGGCAAGCGGGGCGGACCGGTCTCGAGGTCTTCGAGGAGGAGATCCTGAGCGAGCTGGATCCCGTCGTCGAGCATGACCGTGGCGGGAAAGACGAGCGCCTGAATGGGCGACCCGGGTGGAGACGAGTGGAAGACGAGATGGGCAACTCGACAGGCCGCTTCGACGACGTCGGGGTCGCCCGGCCCCGGGAGGAACGCGAGGAGGTCGCTGCGTAGGCTGACGAAATCTCCAGGGCCCTGGCGCAGTGACAGAACCAGGTCTTCGAGCTCATCGAGGTTCTCTTTCCAGAACTTGATGAGAACCGCGGGGAGGCGCCTGTAGACGGTCTTGGGTGGACTCATGTGGGTAGGGCTCAAGCGGGACTGGAGCGAGCCGGTCGCCAGGCCGGAATCCAGAGTCCGTCCTGGTCGGTGCGTCCGGTAGCCGTCAAAAGTATCGGTGGCTCCGCTGCGACACAAGTCGTGAATCTGCCGATCCTTCGTATGAGGTAGAATGAAGGGTCCACGCGGCGGGTTCGAGCCGGCGAAATGCCTGATGGTCGCCCGCTGAGCGTGCGATCCCACGACCCAAACTCCGTGGCAAGGCTCGACACCACTCGCGATGTGGGCAGTTCAGCTCCGCGAAGCCTGCCGATTTGGCTCGCCGACTGGCCCTGCAACGGCGTGCCCTCTCGCTGCGTTCTCCCAAGACTTGACTCTCTAGCAATCAGATTTCCTCGGAGGCGATGGCCGCAAGCGCGGTAGAGCCGAGTGGTCTCTCAGCCACTCACGACCGTGTGCCAACGTCTTCTGGTGCCAACTCCTGCCACTCTCGAGTGGTGGTACCGAAGCGGCTCCGATGGATCTCGATAAACGGACTCAATCGACAGGAATCGAGGTTCTCTCATGGCTACTCGACGCATGATCTCGCGACTCTTCTACATCACCATCGAGGACGAAGGCATGCTCGCCGAAGCCTTCGCCAACCTTCCCGGCGATCGCTTTGCCATCGCCTACAAGGTGATCGACACGGATGACGTCTTCGTGACCACGTCGGAGACGAAAGACGCCCTCGACCGAACCGACGTGCCGTACAACCTGCTGGCACAGGAAGACTCGTCTCAGATCTCGCTCTACCACTCGACGCTCTCTCGAGAAGAGCTCGGAGACTACGAGGATGCCGTCAAGGCCCTGGGTCTGGCCTATCGGGCGATCGCCATGGCATGTGTGGGAGTCAACGGCGAGTCGGATCTCGGCTTCGACCTCAGCGATGGTATCGACAGCTATACCTACTTCCAGGCACCTGCCGGCCATACCTTCATCTGGAGGCTCTTCAGCGAGAAGGAAGAGGCTAAGGACTTTCTCGACAAGCTGACGATCTCGGACCCGCGCGCCATGGAATGGGCGTCCTCGATTCCACTGGACTCCAGCAAGGAGCTGGCGTCGTTCCACTAGGCCTTCGTGTCTCCATCCCGACGGGGTCGGTCACGCCGATCCCGCCGGGCTTGCGCCTCGGCTGACGAGGCGAGAACCCGAGGCGACCGGTGAAACGACCAGGCGCTCGCCGGTCGACCGTCTGCTACGGTGGCTCAGGTCGAAACGGCGGTACTGCCGCGGTTTCTTGCGAGGGCTGACCACTGCGCGCGACGAGCCTCGATCTTCCACCCGACACCTACTGCGTCTCCGAGCTCGGAGCCGAGCTCAAGAGCTTCGTGTCACATGCCTTTTCCGGTCTGTGGGTAGGTGGAGAGGTCCAGCGACCCTACGAGAGTCGGCGAGGCCATCTCTACCTTCAGCTCGTCGAGAAGGGGCACGGTGACCAGATCGTTGCGACCTTGCCGGCGGTGGTCTATCGCCGCGAGCTTTGGCGCGTGAGGCGGGTGCTGGACGATCTCGGGGTCGAGCTGAGCGAGGGTCAGAGCCTGCGTTGTTACGGTCGTCTGGACTTCTATCCGCCGACCGGCAATCTGCAGTTCATCGTCCGTGACGTGGATCCGCTGTTTGCGCTCGGAGATTTGGAGCGCCGGCGTCAGGAGACCCTGGAGCGTCTACGCAAGCTGGGCCTCCTGGACCGCAACTCGGAGCGATCGTTGGATCCCCTCCCGTTGAGACTCGGCCTGGTGACGTCAGCGGGCAGTGCTGCCTACCAGGACTTCGTGACGACGCTTGAGGGTAGCGGCTTTGCCTTTGCTCCAACGGTGGCGGATGTATCGGTCCAGGGAAAGAGCGCCGAGCGCGAGATCGCGCGAGCACTCGCCCGTCTGAGCGGACAGGCGGACGAGCTCGATGTCGTCGTTCTCGTTCGCGGTGGCGGCGGCAAGAGTGATCTCGCGGCTTTCGATAGCCGGCTCGTTGCTGAAGCGATTGCCAACTGTGAGTTGCCGGTTCTCACCGGACTTGGGCACGAGACCGACGAGACGATTGCCGATCGAGTGGCACACACCCGTTTCAAGACCCCGACCGGGGTTGCCGAGTTCCTGGTCAAGCGCGTGGCGGATGCCGAGCGCTCCCTGCTCGAGATCTCGAGGCAGCTGGCGCAGTTGGCGAGATCCCGGCGCACTGCGGCCGGCACGCGACTCGACCTGGCGTCGGCGCGACTCGTGAGTGCGGCTGGTCGTCTCCATCACCGAGCTCAGCGCATCGAGCGCCTCTCGAGGACCTTGGCAGCGGCGGCTTCGAAGCGCCCCGCCCTGACCCGGGCCGCTACCGAGCACGCCGAGCGCCGACTTGCTCACGCACCTGGGTCTCTGCTGACCAAGGCCAATGACCGCCTCGGGCGTCTCACCGAGCGGCTTCCCGAACGCTGCCGAGCCCGACTGCGAGCTGCGACCGAGCGGCTGGCTTCCCTGGACCGACTTCAGCGGCAGCTGGGACCCGAGCAGGTGCTGCGACGCGGGTTCAGCATCACGCGCAGCGCCGGGAAGGTCGTCGTCAGCGCCAGCCAGATTGCGGTCGGAGCCGAGCTGCAGACGCAGCTGCTGACGGGTACGGTTGCGAGTCGTGCAACGGTAGTGTCCGAAACAGAGGAGGACAGCGGTGGCTGAAACTGAAGGAGATCGAGACTCGGGACCCGAGACCGACGATGGAGCCGAGCTGCGTTTTGGCGATGCCATGGAGGAATTGGAGAAGATTCTCTCGCGGGTGGAGTCCGAGGACGTCGACATCGACCAGCTGGCCGACGAGCTGAAGCGGGCGGCGCAGCTGATCGAAGCCTGTCGCGGGAAGATCCGTCGCGCCGAGGCCGAGGTGGAGGAAGTGGTCGCCCGACTCGATGGCGAGTGAGGAGCGCGGGACCGCTGACGGCGCCGTGTTGGTGTCTCGGGGCGTGAAGTGAGCGTCGTCCTGAATCAGACAGCGAGCGAGCCCCGCCGAGCTAGAGTTCAGCTCCGCAGGCTCTAGGATCCTCGAGGGAGGTCATGGCTCAAGAACTCAAAGAGCTCGAGACTCTGATCATGACGACGCCGGGCCTCTCCGGCTCGCTGGAGTCTCTTGACCTCGTGGCCACCATCAGGCCGACGGCGACTCAGGGTGAGGAGCCGACGGTCATCGTTTCTGGAGTCGGCGACGTCGACGCGGTTGGCGACGATGCCACTGTGCTGACAGAGCCGAGCGTTCCCGTGTCGATCGCCGACGCTGGAGGCGAGCCCGGTTTCGGCGCTGACCTAGGAGGATTCGACGCCCCACCGCAATCCGGAGACGTTCAGCTCGGCGAGATCCTGGGAAAAGGCGGCATGGGGGTGGTCTATGCGGCTCGCCAGCCGATGCTGGGCCGCTCGGTAGCCGTCAAGCAACTACGCGAGGAGCTGGCAGCGACTCCGGAGAGCACTCGGGCTTTTGTGACCGAGGCCGTGGTCACCGGCGGCCTCGAACATCCCAACGTCGTGCCGATCTATGCGCTGGAGGCCCAGGCGGATGGTCGCCTCGCCCTGGTCATGAAGCGCATCGAAGGCCGCACGCTCGCGGAGATGCTCGCTGAAGAGCCGATGCCGAGATCTCGCGACGCACTCACCCGCTACATTGCGACGCTGATCAGCGTCGCGAATGCCGTTGCCTTCGCCCACAGTCGGGGAATCCTGCATCGTGACCTCAAGCCCGAGAACATCATGATCGGTGGGTTTGGTGAGGTGCTCGTCCTGGACTGGGGAATTGCGGTTTCGTTCGCGCCCGAGGGCGAAGGAGCAGGTCGAGAAGACCTATCGCAGACTGCGCTCGGGGGTGCCCCACCTGCCCGAGACTGCCGCCATCTCGCTGGCACTCCACGGTACATGGCGCCCGAGATGGCGCGAGGCGAAGGCGCCGAGCTCGGTCCCTGGACCGATACCTACCTCCTGGGTGCGATTCTCCACGAGATCCTGCTCGGCACCCCTCCGCACTCGGGCCGCCGTTTGCTCGAGGTCCTCGAGGAGGCGGTGAGAAGCAACCCGCCCGAGTTCGATGACGACACTCCGCCCGAGTTGTCCAGCTTGTGTCGCCGCGCCCTGGCGCGCGATCCGGCGGATCGCTTTCGGTCGGCTCGTGATTTTCGCGACGCCCTCCAGGACTACCTCGAGCACCGCGAGTCCCGAGCTCTCAGCCGCCACGCGACGCAGGCCCTCACCGACTGGGAGGCGAAGGTCCGTCGCGGTGGACTCGAGGGTCCTCGTCGCGTCGACATCTACTCCGAGATCGTCGAGATCATTTCGGCCTTCGAGCAGGCGCGATACCTGTGGAGTGACAATCCCGATGCTGACGAAGGGATCGCTCGAGCCCGCGAGAGATATGCCTCGGTAGCGCTCGACGCTGGCAACCTGGGACTCGCCGAGACGGCTCTGGCGGCTCTGGATCCT
>JANQPS010000149.1 GCA_028285365.1 Thermoanaerobaculia bacterium
GGCCGGTCAGCGGCAACGACCTCGACCTCTTCATGACCATGCGCCTCGCCGCACTCCTCCACCGCGGGACGACCGAAGACCCCACCGCGATCCAGGTCGAAGATGCCATCGCCATGGCAACCGTCGAGGCCGCGTCAGCTCTTGGCCTCGGGCACCTGATCGGCTCGCTGGAATCCGGAAAGTCCGCCGACTTCGCCCTCCTGGATCTCGAGCGGGCTCACGCAGTCCCACTCTACGATCCGGCAAACCACTTGGCTCTGTCCGCTTCCCGCCGCGACGTCACGGACGTCTGGGTGCGCGGCAAACAGGTCGTTGCGGACGGCGCCATCACGAACCTGGACCTCGGTGAAATCATGCGCGAAGTCCGCGAGCTCATCCCGGAGATCCGCAAGAGCATCGCCTGAGGTTCGACCGGAGCCCCAGAACTCGGCTTCGATCCCAGCCCGGGGACCAGCTAGACGGGACTGGACTCGTAGTGCTCGACGAGAAGCTGGCGCACCCGCGACAGATCGTCGCTCGGGTGACTGATCTCCGAGAAGAGGCCCTCGAAGCGGTCGCCCAGACTGTCGATCTCACGCTCCTTGATCATCCGTAGCAGCTCACTGACTACGCTGCGGTACGTGGGACCACCGCCGAGCTTTTCCGACTCGCGCTCGAGCAGAACCTGCGCGTAGAACAGGGCGTCGGAGAGCTCTTCGGAGGTGGGCTCACGCTCGACGGGAATCGGAGGCAGCGGCTCGTCGATCACCTCGACCTCTTCTTCTGGCTGAGGAGGAGCCGCCTGGAGAGCCGGCGCCGGTACGTTGTCGATCAGCGAAGGCTCTGCCGAAGACTTGGTTCCCTCGGCGCGCCACCCGAACGGCAGCGATCGCATCTGCTGGGCAAACCGGCTGAACAGCAGAAAGAGCTCCTTCTCCGAGGTGAAGTTGCCGACGATGCGGGCCTCTTTGCCGATATGCAGTCGGTCGGTCTCCTGCAGGATGATGTGAGCGCGCGCCGACTCTTCGAGCTCGATCGACTCAGCCTGGACCTTCCACGCCGTCAGGCTACCCTGCACGTAGCAGGCTTTCGAGCACTTCACGTTGACGGCCTCGACCTGCACATCCGGCTCGATACGAATCGAGCCCCCCTTGGACTCGATGGTGCCGTAGTTGCCCGAGTTCTGGATCACCAGGTTCCCGGGCGTGTGGATCGACAGTTGACCGTGGGCGTCGACCTCGATCTGCGTACCGCTCGGAATGATCATCGTCGGCGCGGCGTCGTGAGGATTGCTCTTGCTCATGGGCTCTTGGGCGGCAATGGTGTTCGCGGTGGGTCAGACCATCTGCTCTCGGTCTTCTCTCGGTCAACTCTCGCCGGGCGGCGAGCTGAAGGCCTCAGCGTCTCATCCGGCTCGGAAGCGGCTCGTAGTCGCGAACGTCAGGTGCGGAGCGTCCCCTGACGAGCAACTGTTCTTCGTCACGCCACCGGTGATCGAGAATGTAGATCCGAGGGTCGACGGGCTTGTACTGGCTGTCGTCGTCGAGATGGCGCACTTCGTAGTGGAGATGGGGGTTGGTGCTCCAGCCTGTGTTGCCCACGGTTCCGATCAAGTCTCCCTGTTTGACGCGCTGCCCCTGCCTCACCTTGATCTGGTCCAGGTGACCGTAGAGCGTGACAAACCGGTCGCCGTGGCGCACCGAGACGAGATTGCCGTAGCGCCACCACGAGACGTTGCGCCGGGCGTTGTAGCGCGACGCGAAGTTCACCTGCCCGTCGGCGGTGGCATAGACCGGGATTCCGACCGGAGCCGCGAGATCGATCCCCGCGTGAAAGTCGCGCTGTTTCGTGAACGGATTCGAGCGCGTCCCAAACGGACTCGTCAAGACGAACTCGTCACCCTGCAGGGGCGAGATCGACGGAGTGTTGCGCACCTGGTCCTGATGCTCCTGCTCGAACAGGGCTATCTCATCGAGAAAGCTGCTCAAGACGAGCGACTGGTCCTCGAGCGAGTGTTCGAGACCGGCCAAGCGCTCGAGATCCTCGCTGAAGACTGATTGAGGAAGCTCCCGGCGCGGCTGAGAGTAGCCACCCTGACCAGCAGACGGCTCGTCCACGAGTCCGTAGGCCAGGTGAATCTTCTTCATCCTCAACTGCAGGACGGAGCTCAGCTCGACCAGCCCCTCGAACCGGTCCTGCTGTCCTTGCAGCTGGCCACCGAGGCGCTCGCGCGCTTCCTGGAGAGCCGTGTACTCGCGGAGGCTGAGCAGGCCGCCGATCACCGACGGAGCCACCGTCATGCCAAACACGAGAAAGCCCAGGTAGATCAGAGCTCCTGCGCCGAGCGCTACGAGATGTCCTTTGCTCAGAAAGAGATAGGTCACCCCCTTCTGGATGTCCGCCGGATGGATCTGGATCTCCAGCTGCGGACGCACCTCGGAGTCCCGGGCAGGAGTCGATGAGCGTTTGTGGTTTCCAAACACGGAAGTGATCCAGATGAGGCTCGTTCAGCAGGTGCGTCGGGCTCGCTCCGCGCCGCTCACGTTCCGGTTTCAGGGAAACCGAGCTCGGCGAGGAGCTGGGCAGAGCAAGGTGCAACAGGTCCGAGAGCCGATCTATGCCATCCGACCCGAGCCTCTCGATCGCCGCGCAACACACTTCGACCGAGCCCGCCTGCCAGCGAGGCGAATCACAAATTATAGACGACCGGCGAAGTTTTCGCGGGATCGGCACGATCGGCTGAGGCTACGGCTTTCCGGCGCTATTGCCGCCCCACCGGGACCCGAAGCCGTGATTTCGGGACTCTTCCGCGGCAACCATCTATGGAGCCACAGTGAGTTTGAGCAGGCGCCCGTTGATGCTCAGCTCGTGCTCGCCAAAAGCCAGCTCGAGGGTGGCATCGACCGGCTCGCCATCGATCTGAATCAGGTTGTATCCGGAGCAGACGAGGAACTCGACGTCACCTCGCGGGCCCTCACTTCGGGAGCCTTTCATTCGAAGCGCACCTCGAGAGCTGCTCAATCGAAACGCCTCGCGTCCGAACTCCGGAAGGACATCGCGGGGGACGACGAGATCCATGATCTTCCCGTAGCCGATCGAGCAAGCTTCTCCCGTGACTGCCTCGTACTCACGCTGGTCGTCTGTAATGAGCTTCACGCGCATGACCATCCTCCAGGAAGCGCACTCGCTCTCCAGGTCAAAGACAGACTCTCCAGGTCAAAGACAGAGTCGCTCGGTCGACGCTACCAACGAGTTCCACGTCTTTGCTGGAACTGAGGTCATTGCCGGAACCGAAGGCCACTGCTGGAACCGGAGCCATGAGCTCGAAGCCCTAGTGCGAAAGCGGACACAGCTCCTCGAGCAGCGCTTCGGACGCATCCTCCGCCACCCAGGACCGCAGCTCGCTGTGAATCTGGGGCGCGCCGGCCACGATATTGCCGCTCGTCAGGACCTCGCCGCCTCCATCGAGATCGCTGACGACGCCACCCGCCTCTTCGATCAAGACGATGCCCGCCGCAACGTCCCACTTCGACAAGCGGAACTCGAAGAAGCCGTCATAGACCCCGGCAGCCACGTGAGCCAGGTCGAGCGCGGCCGATCCACACCGCCTGATCCCTCGCACTCCGAGAAACACGCGACGGAAGATGCCGAGATACAGGTCGAGCGCCGGATGAGCCCGGAACGGGAAACCGGTCGCCAGAAATGCCTCAGACATCGACGTCGTCCGACTGACTGCGATGGAATCGTCATTCCAGAAGGCGCCCTGCCCCCTGACTGCAGAGAAGAGATTGTCGGCCAGCGGCTCGTAGACGACTCCGACGACCGGCACTCCGTTCCTCAGGCAGGCGATCGATACGCTCCAGCACGGATGGCCGTGCAGGTAGTTGGCGGTCCCGTCGAGCGGGTCGATGATCCACTCCTCGTCGGAGAGAGGTCCGGTCACCCCACCCTCTTCGCCAATCACCCGAATCTCACCGAGACCCTCCCTGAGGGCTGAGACGATCAGCTCTTCGCTCTCCCGGTCGAGGGCGGACACGAGGTCGTTGCGCCCCTTGAGCTCGATCTCGACACCGGTCCTGAACGACGCGAGGAGATGTGCGCCCGCCCGCCGAGCCGCACCGCGAGCTTCTGCGAGAAGCGCCGCGTCCCGATCGGGCTCGGCTTCCCCAGATGTGGTCACGTCCCGCTCAGCTCGATCGGACGACCGAGCACGACCGTGCCCGACGATGCGCCACGTAGCTTCCAGCCGCCAAACGGCGTATTCCGCGAGCGACTCTCGAAAGCTGCAGGGTCGACTTCGACCTCGCGGTCGAGATCGAGGAGCGTAATGTCACCGCGTTCACCCGGTGCCAACGAACCGCCCGGCAAGTCGAACAGGCGAGCGGGCACGCAGCTGAGGAGATCCACCAGCTTGGTCAGATCGAGATGCCCTCCGCCAACCAGCCGATCCAGACACAGCGGCACCGTTGTCTCGAGGCCTACGATGCCAAACGGAGCCGCCACGAAGTCGAGCTCCTTTTCGTCCGGATGATGCGGAGCGTGGTCTGAAGCGATGCAGTCGATCGTGCCGTCCAGGAGACCAGCCAGCAGCGCGTCACGATCGGCAGCCGAGCGCAGCGGCGGGTTCATCTTGATGTTGGGATCGAGCGCGCTTTCGAAGACGTCCTCGTCGGTGAGGAGGAGATGGTGCGGGGTGACCTCGCACGTGACGTTCACGCCACGCACCTTGGCGTCACGAATGAGCTCCACGCTACGCGCCGACGACAAGTGCTGTACGTGATAGCGCCCGCCGGTGAGCTCACTCAGCAGCAGATCTCGCGCGACCATGACGTCTTCGGCAACCGCCGGGATCCCCTCCACGCCGAGCAGAGTCGAGAACCGTCCTTCATGCATGGAGCCGGCGCGAGACAAGATCAAGTCCT
>JANQPS010000156.1 GCA_028285365.1 Thermoanaerobaculia bacterium
CGAGACGGTCCAGCTCGACAGCGTCCTGGGTCGCACCTTCAACAGTGGCGCCTACGTCATCCAAGGCGAGCGTGTCCAAGAAGCGATGGACGAAGCTGAGGCGGACCCGGACGCCGACGGTGTCTGCTCGATCGCCAGTCAGGCGAGTAGTGCAACGCCCGGTGGAGCGGCAGCGGGCAGCGCGAGTGCCAGAGGTGCTGGTAGCGCGATGAGCAGACGTGCCGTCTGGATCGGACTGGGAGCGGCGGCAGCTGCCGTCACTGGTTACGAGATCCTCGACGATGACGACGGTGACCGCGAGCCGACCACCGTTGCAGAACCGGATCTCCTACCTCCCAACTGAGTTCTTCTCAACCGCCGACGACGACTCTGCCGACTCAGCGAGTAGCTCGACTCGTCACGCACGACGTCCGGCCTCACTCGCTCTCAACCACTCGGCGAGCGTAGAACGTGGTCCCCGTTTCGACGTGGGAGCGCAGGCCTGGGTCGAGGTCGTTCGACCCGAGCCCGATGGGCCGCAGCGACGTGTCGTGGCCGTCGGAGGCCACAACCGGCGCCAGCCCTCGAGTGAGGAGGCGGACCGCGTCGTCAAACCAGGGTGAGCCCTTGTGCAGACTACCGAGGTTGACCTGTCCGACACATCCCGCTCGGACCAACCGCTTCAAGAGAGCATCACTCGGGTCACGTCGGCAGTAGCGCTCGACGTGGGCGAGAACGGGAACGTAGCCTGCATCGAGAAGCTGATGCAGCGCACTCTCTACGGCCACGGCGGGCAGCTCTTCAGACAGCTCGACGAGAACGTGCCGACTGGCCCCCAGCGTCAGCACCTCTGAGCGCTGAACGGCTCCGAGTAGCTCCGTGCTCAGGACGTTCTCCGCCCCAAACCGCAGGTCCATCTCTCGCAGGAACTCACCCTCGCCGACGGAGAGTTGCCAGATCTGCTCCTGGAAGGAGGCAAAGCGGCGTCTGAGGGCGCCCTCGTCCCAGTTGTCGAACGAGCGATGGTAGAGGTGAGGAGTGAGGACAACGGTCCGCGTACCGCTCTCGTGAGCACTGCGCAGCATCTCCAACGAGGCATCGAGGTCGGGAGCTCCGTCGTCCACTCCGGGCAACACGTGAGTGTGGATGTCGACAGCGCCGGCAGCCGGTTCGCTGGAGCTCCGACTCCCATGACGCTGCTCCGTGGCCCGCAGCTCTTCCTTGAGCTTGGCAAAGTCCCAAGCCATCTCGTCGGCTCCGCTATCGAGAACCGTTGACGAGATCTACGTAGGCTCCGTAGACCCAGCCTGCGAGATCCCCGGAGGCCGTTTCGATCTGAAGCCAAAGGCCTTCTTCTCCCCGAATGAGCAGTTCCACACCGGGTGACAGGACGGCCAGCCTGCGCCCCGACAGCGAGGGAGACGCCCTGAGGCTGACACGCGTCGTCGTCACACCTCGAGCCGTTCGCGGCTGCTCGTCGCGGGTCGTCGCCTCCGGATTCGGGGCGGCCGACACGCTCTCGTCTGGTCCTCGACGAGACGGTTCACTGGCGGTAGGGCTCCCCGTGCTGCCGTTCTCTTCGGTCCCCTCACTCTCCGTGGAATCGATCGGCTCGGCGGCCGGCGGACTCGTTTGAGTTGCAACGGGGGCTGCGCTCCGACTGGGGGATTCAGTCGAAGCCGTCCTAGCCCGGGGCGCCTCGGCTTCTCCACTGCGACTCCGCTCGTCCGTCTGGTCGCTTGGAGCCCCATCAGGCGCCGCCTCTTCGGTCACGCTTCCGGCGGAATCAGGAGACGGCACCAGAGTCTGAGGCGGCGCTTGCGACGCGAGAGTGGTGGCCGTCGGACTGGCTACGACGTTCGGCTCGTTCGTCGGCTGGGGGCTGGGCCTGGGGCAACCTGTTTTGCGATGGCGCCCCTTGGTGCAGAAGACGACCTCGACGACCTCGTCCGTAGCGGCAAGCTGAAAGATGGCCGGCCGGCTGCTGTTCAAGCGGACTTCGGCGGCTTCGCCATCGATCGCCCGCTGCACACTGAGTCCGGTGAGCAGACCCCCGGCACGCATGCCACTGATCCGCTCGTTGCCGGTGTCGGTGCTCGGCACGGTGACT
>JANQPS010000176.1 GCA_028285365.1 Thermoanaerobaculia bacterium
ATGGCCGCGACGATGGCCTGGTCCTCCATTTCTCTGTGGACGAGCTTGCCACTGGCACGGAAAGGCCACCGCCCCGACCCCGCGACTTGTTCGAGGAAGGTGCATCTGGAGTCCAGGAAGCCGCGGCCGACGTGTTCATGCTCTTGGCTGATGCCGTCCAGACCAGTCCGCCCTGGACGAATCATGGCAACTACGGAAACAGTGACGGGGATGGCGTTTCGACACCGTATTATGCGTATGGACTAGGCCTGATTGAGCCAAATGATCCTGCCACTCCTGGGGATGGAGACGATCTCGACGCGCTCGATACTGATTCCAGACTCACCGATTTGAACGGACCCATCTTCTTCTCGTTGGACGCCGCCACCGCCGCTGCCCAGGCGGGGGGATTCTCAGGCTCGGATGTTCTCGTTGCCAGCGAACCGGGGGTGGGCCCGACGATTGCGATAACGGCAGAAGAGTTGGGGCTCGATCCGGTAGGCGACGATCTCGATGCGCTCGCGTTCAATGACGCAGACGGGAGTCAGTCGCTCACCGCGGGAGATGCGGTCTTCTTCTCCGTGCGAACGGGATCCGCAACAATTGGCACCCTGGACAGCGATTTTGGGGTCGCCATCAGCGCGGGTGACATTCTGACCGCCCCACTGACACTGGGGCAGGCACCGGCGATCTTCATCTCCCACGTGACCCTTGGGCTTGCCGACGACGATGAAGTGGACGCGATCGACATCAGCGTCCCGGAACCAGGCCTGGTTGCCTCGTTGGCGTACGGCGCGGCCATGCTGGCTCTGCTGCGTAGGCGAAGAATCCGTCGATAGACGTTTCGAGGTTGCCGCCTACTGCCACGCGCTCCTACTGCTCGAGCGCCTCGAGCGACCAAGCATTACCAACCAGCCCGCCCCAACGATCAATTGCGCGGGCCAGCTGGGCTCCGGAATGAAGATCAAGATCGCATCCGAGTCCCTGTTCCCATCGGAGTCGGAGGCCTCCAGGGTAATCTCGTGATAGCCCTCCGATAAATCCGTGAGTCTCAGCTCAGTCCCGGAGCCCAGCGGCCCGTCGAGGTCGGAGTTCCAGCTGAGTGCGGTTCCCTCGAGCATGCCATCGTCGTAGTCATAGCTCGTGCCCTGTAGCCAGACGAGCTGGCCGGGATCAAAGGCAGAGAGATCATCGGGGAAGACGATCTCGGCCATCGGCTCCTTCTTCGGCACGAAGAATGACGCGCTCGTCGCGGTTCCGGTGTTGACACCATCTGAGGCAAGCACGCGAAGCCGAGATTGAGTGACCGAACCGGAGAGCTGATCAAAGTCGATGGCGATGGCGGGATCGGTTATCCAGGTCCCGACACCTGCCCAGCTGCCCGGAGAGCCATCTTCGGCGGAGTACTCAACCCAGAATTCATGCTCTCCACTATCCGGATCATTCACGCTCCAAGAAAGGAGTTGCACTCCTGATGAACCGCCCCGGGAATCCCGGAGACTCTTTCAGTTGAGTCCGACCTCCATGGTCGGGCTCTCCAGTCCTTCGTAGTACATCGCCTCGAACTCTGCCGGAGGAACGTTGCCGATCGGCTTGAGCAGCCGTCGGTGGTTGAACCAGTCGACCCACTCGAGGGTGGCGAACTCCGCCTCATCGACGTTCTTCCAGGGACCGTTCGGGCGGATCAGCTCCGTCTTGTAGAGGCCATTGATCGTCTCGGCCAGGGCGTTGTCGTAGCTATCACCCACGCTTCCCACCGAGGGCTCGATCCCCGCCAGCCCGAGTCGATCCGTGTAGCGGATCGACAGGTACTGGACGCCTCGATCGCTGTGATGGACCAGGTCTTCGATGTCGGGTCGGGCATGGAGAGCCTGCTCCAGGGCATCGAGAGCGAGGTCGCTGCGCAGCGAGTTC
>JANQPS010000180.1 GCA_028285365.1 Thermoanaerobaculia bacterium
GAACTCGCTCAGGAGATCTTCCTGCGCGTCTACCGAGCTCTCGTCCGGTTCGATCCGAGCTACAAGTTCTCGACCTGGCTGTTTCGAGTCGCCCAGAACGCCGCCATCGACCGGATTCGCAAGCGCAAGATCGACGTGGTCTCGATGCATCGCGGCGAGACCGGCGAGTCAGACGGTGGAGACTGGGAGTTCCCTTCCAACGAGGCCGGACCTTACGGAGATTTCCGAAACCAAGAGCGCGGCGACGCGATCCGCAACGCAATCGATGGACTCAAGGACGAGTACCGGGAGCTCATCGAGCTACGGCACTACGCCGAGATGTCTTACGACGAGATCGCCGAGCTCAAGGGCATGCCATTGGGGACCGTGAAGAACAAGCTGTTTCGGGGTCGCCAGATGCTCAAGGGGACGCTTCAGGACTACTTGACCGACTGAGCAGCCTGACTCGAGAGCCCAAGTCGAAAAGACCCGGATCGAGCAGACCCAGAAATCGAACAGACAACCCAGAATCGAACGGACAAGTGAACCAAGAACCATCGAACCAACGGATTGACCTGAGAACGACCAGGTACCGGAGCCTTCTCGAGACCCAAGATTCGCCGATATGATCAGCCCGCATCGGGGCTGCTGAACGACACTCAGAACAGACTCAGACAGACTCAGAACAGACTCAAACCAGATCGTTTCGCACTACGACACGTTTCAAAACTGTTGAGAATCGCTTCCAGCATCGCAACAAGGACCGCACCATGTCAGACACACGCGTCGATACCGACCTGCTAGCCCTCGACCTCCTGGCCGATGGTGGACTCGAGGCTTCTGAAGCTGCCGAGATCCAACAGCGTCGCCTGAGCGACCCCAAACTCGCTCGCGAGCTCGAGGAGAATCGCCGGCTAGTGGACCTGTTGGCGAAGACCCGAGTGGCGGTTCGCGAGGATTTTGCCGACGAGGTGATGAGCTCTCTCGAAGAGCGCCCGGCTTCGGCGCGCACCTGGCTGGTTGCGGCCGGAGTGGTCGCGCTGCTCGGAATCGCGGCGGCGACTCTGATCTCGGGATCGTGGTCGACGGGACTGACGGGTGCCGTGTTCGATTTCTCCGCGACCGCGCTGAGTGCCGGTGCTGGTCTCATGGACGCCTCGTGGAAGGGTGTCGCAACCCTCATGGCGTCGTGGTTTGGTGGCTCACCGCTGCGCATCGCCATCGCCGCAGCCGTGGTCATCGCCGCGAACCTGCTCCTCGTCCGCCTGGTGCGCCGGCCTGCGCGTGCTCGCCGACGCGGTTGAGGCAAACCACCCGAAGATCTCTCTCACCGACGCACCGCGTGGTGCTCGCGGTGGTCGTTGCCGGGCTCTTCATCGCGCCCCTTGCGGTCGCAGGCCAGGCGTCTAGCGGTGACGTCTCCTCCTCTGACGGAGGCAGTACCGAGGCCATCGTGCTCGATGCCGAGTCGGTGGCTGGCCGTCAGGTCGTCGCTATCGGTCGCGATCTCGTCATCGAAGGCGAGGCGCTACGGTCGGTCGCCACACTCAACGGTGACGCGATGGTCGCCGGGACGGTCGCAGGCGATCTAGTCGTCCTGGGAGGTTCTGCGCGTCTTGCGGGCAGTGCTCGTGTTCAGGGTGACGTCTACGTCCTCGGCGGCCGACTCGACGCCGAGCCTGGGAGCGAGATCGGTGGCCGCTCCGTGGCATACCCCGATGCGCCGTCGGCCCTGCTCCTGCTGGTGGAAGGTCCCACCCTGGGCCTTGATCCGTTGTCACCCACGGTGATTGGCGCCAAGGCTGCTCTCATGCTGGCCTGGACGCTCACCGGTCTCATCCTCGTGACGGTCTGGGGGCGGTCCCTGGGCGCGACCGCTGTCGAGATTCAGAGCGACCCGCTACGTGGCTTCATCGTCGGGCTCGTAGCGGTCTTCTCCATGGCTCTCAGCGTGCTTTTCGTCAATGCGTTCGCGCCGCTCATGGTAGGGCTGCCGCTGGTGCTCCTCGTCGTCCTGGCGGCGCTGGTCCTCAAGCTCTGGGGCACGGTCGCGGTGTTTTGCTCGTTGGGTGTCTGGCTACGAGGACGATTTGGTTGGGCGCGCCTCGACGCGGTGGCGACCGTCCTGCTGGGTTTGGTGGCCCTGGGGCTGGTCAAGATGATTCCCTACGTGGGCGTGTGGATCTGGACCGCCGTGTCTCTGGTGGGCATCGGTGCAGCGCTCACGACGAAGCTCGGACGTCACGAGCCGTGGATCCCGTCGACGACCTAGTCGACTGACCCACTAGTCCAGTGACCTGCTACCTGGGTGACCTATCTACCTGGGTGACTCGTGGTGTCGACTCGAAGCCCTTGCGGAGCATCGAAGCGTCGATGCGAGTCGGACTCACGTACTCCTCGTCTGTTCGAAAACGGTCGATCGCCTTGACCGATGTCGGGGTATCCCGTAGCCTCCCGTTCGTTGCCTGTCGCGTCATCCGGTGCTCACATCACGCCATGCGTCGCAAGTTCCTGCGACTCCGTCGCAGGCCTTGACGATCGCCGCCACGGCTCTGTCTCGAGTCGTGGCCATCACCTGCTGGTGGGTCCCACGAGGGTCGCTCCAGCGGTTGGAGCTGCAAGTCGTGATGGTGTATCGGGACACGGCCCCTGCCTGCTCTCCAGTTCCTCGAGGAAGTCTTAAGTTTGCTTTGCCAGGTTTGTACGGCGGTCAACGACGACGACGCTGAATACTGTCGTCGGTGCCAGCACAAGCTGCTCGTCCTTTCCGGTCCGCTCGCCGACGAAGAGACCGTTGACGCCGACGCCAGCGATGTGGAGGACGGAGAAGGCTTCTCCCTGGAGGAGCATCTACTCGAGCGTATTTCGATTCTCGAAGAGGTCGTCAAGCGGTCGAGTGAATCGATGAGAAGCCTGCTGGGTTCCTTGCGGAAACAGGAGGAGAACATCCTCGTCAATCACGCAGGACTGACGGCGATCCAGGATGTGCTCGACGAACAGGGACTGTTGAGCCGCGACGACTGGAACGAGCGATGGGAAGCGAAGATCGACGCCAAGCTCATGGCGCTCGAACGTCGCGATCGGTTCACGGCGATCAAGGACCGGATCTTGACGCTCTACAACGGTGAGCAGCGTGAGGCGTTTGCAGCTCTGCTCGACGAAGTGGAGCACGCCTTCGCATCGCTCGATGTGGCGCGCGGAATGAGCGCCCTCCAAGAGGCTCACAAGATCCATCGCAGCAACACGCAGCTGGCCGAGTTCTTGGGAGAGGCCCGCTTCGACGATGGCGATCTCGATGCGGCGATGCGCTGTTTTGCTGCCGTTCTCGAGGTCAGGCCAGACCACTATCAGAGCCTTCTCTACAGTGGCGTGATTCACCATCAGCGTGGCGACAACCGGGCGGCCCGGGGTTTCCTCGAGCGGGTGGTGGGCCTCTATCCCGAAACCTTCTTGCCGTTGTTTGCACTCGGAGCGGTCGAGGCTGGTTCGGGTGATCTGGGACGGGCGGTCGTCTATCTGGAACGCGCGGTCTCGGTCGAGCGGCTTCCCAGAGCCTTGCTCTTGCTGGGGCAGTGTTACCAGGAGATGGGACGTCTGACGCCCGCGATCAAACACCTGGGTGAGGCCGTTCGCCTGGATCCCGGCCTAGAGGAGTGTTACCACTTCCTTGGGCTGTGCTACCTCGATCGCCACTGGAATCGCAAGGCTCTCGAGGCGTTTCGTCAGGCTCAGCGCCTCAGCCCCCGTAAGATGCGCTACGAAGATCTCGTGGCGTACCTGGCAGGAAAGACGCCGTCGCTCGAAGCCATGGCGCCGCAGGTTCGGGAGATGGTGGAAGTCGGTGAGCGTTTGCTGGCGCAAGGAGACGAGCACCAGTCTCTCGCTATGTACCGACGCGCGCTGGCGAAGGAGCCTGATCATCCGGCACTCCTGATCACCTACGCGCTCGCGTGTCTCCAGCTGGATCGCAACGACGAGATCGTGGCCGTGACCCAGCGGGTCATCGACCAGAACCCGGGCGAGATGCTGAGGACCACGGCCTACGCGACCCTCATCGCCTCCCTGCGAGGGCAGGGCAAGTACCGCGAAGGCAACGTCGTGGGTCGGAGACTTCTGGACGAAGGCAGCTCCGACTTCACCAAAGCCATCGCCTACTACGAGATGGCCTACAACCTCGCCGAGATGGACGAAGACCTCGACGAAGCCCTCTCCCTGGCCAAACGAGCGCTCGAGCATTCTCCGGACGAGCTCAAGCAGTTCCCCCTGGCAGCACTGGGCTGGGTGCACTACAAGCGCGAAGAGTACGACCAGGCGGTCGAGTACCTGAGCCGCTCCGCCGAGCTCGGCGACAATGCCACGACGATGATGCATCTCGGCATGGCGCTGCTGGCTTCTGGGCGCAAGGATCGGGCACGCAACGTCTTCAGCAGCCTTCGCCAGCTGGACGGAAGCTCACGGGGACTGGAGGCGAGAATGCTGGACTTCGTCCGAGACTCGGCCCAGATCCTGAGTGGTCTACAGTCGCGCCGCGCAGAGTCCTAGGGCCCTCCAGGTAGAGGGCCTCACGCGCGACGACGACGATCTCCCGCTGGGCGCTGACGTGACGACGCTGACCTGACGACGCTGACGTGATGACAGAGTCCTGCTAGCGTGCGGCTGTGCCGAGGAGACTCGGGCACGCGAATCACATTTTCCGTCGACGGGATCATTCTTCTACCGGAGTCTTGCCGCTATGCGCTGGAGCCGCTTCTATCTCTTCACGACGCGCGACAACCCGGCTGACGCCGAGGTCACGAGCCATCAGCTGATGGGGCGTGCCGGCATGCTCAGGAAGCACGCCGCGGGCGTCTACACCTATCAGCCGCTTCTCTGGAGGAGCATCCAGAAGCTCATGGGCATCGTCAGGCGGGAGCTCGAGCGCATTGACTGCGTCGAGCTCTCCATGCCGACCATCCAGCCCGCCGAGCTGTGGCAGGAGTCAGGGAGGTGGAGCAAGTACGGCAAGGAGCTGCTGCGGATGAACGATCGCCACGAGCGAGAGTTCTGCTACGGCCCGACCCATGAAGAGATCATCACCGACATCGTGAGGCGCGACGTCCGGAGCTATCGTCAACTGCCCATCAGCCTCTATCAGATTCAATCCAAGTTTCGCGATGAGATCCGCCCGCGCTTCGGCCTGATGCGTGGGCGCGAGTTCTTGATGAAAGACGCCTACTCCTTCCACGCTGGCGAGGAGTCGCTGGACGAGACCTACCAGAAGATGCGAGAGGCCTACTCGAGAATCATCGAAGCGTGTGGCCTCGACTACATCGTCGTCGATGCCGACTCCGGGTCGATCGGAGGCTCGGCTTCCAACGAGTTCATGGTGCTGGCTGAAACCGGCGAAAGCGCGGTGGTGCGCTGCGCTGACAGTGGTTATGCCGCCAATGTCGAGAAGGCCACGACCCGGCTCGATCCTCCCGCACCGCTCCCGGCGCGCGACCTGGAGCAGGTGCCGACGCCCGGCGCTCGAACGATTCAGGAAGTTGCGAAGCTGCTCGAGGTCGAACCGGCACAGGTGGTCAAGACACTCGTCTACGATTCCGACAAGGGGCTCGTGGCAGTGGCCATCCGCGGCGATCGTGACGTCAACGAGATCAAGCTCGCCAACTATCTGGATGCCGAGTGGTTGGAGCTTGCCAGCGACGAGCGAGTGCGCAAAGCCTGTGGGACGTCGGTCGGGTTCGTGGGTCCGGTTGGCCTTCCCGACGAAGTCACCCTGCTGGCCGACGAATCGACCCGGGCTCTCGAAGACTGGGTATGCGGCGCCAACGCACCCGACGCGCATCTCGTCGGAGTGAACTGGGGGATCGATGCCTCACCCAAGGACTGGGTGGACGTGCTCCTGGTGAAGGCAGGTGACCCCTGTCCCGTGAGTGGTCAGCCACTCGAGGGCTTTCGCGGGATCGAGGTGGGCCACATTTTCAAGCTCGGTCCGATCTACGCAGAGCCGATGGGATGCCGCTACACCGATGAAAACGGTGAAGAGCAAGTGATGGAGATGGGGTGCTACGGACTCGGGATCGGCAGGACCCTCGCAGCTGCCATCGAGCAGAACCATGACGACGACGGCATCATCTGGCCGATCCCCCTGGCCCCCTTCGAGGTGGTCTTGACCGCCCTGGGCGGCGCCAGGGACGAACACGTGGTCGATGTTGCCGAGAAGATCTACCAGGAGCTGCTGGACAGCGGCGTCGAGGTGCTCTACGACGACCGCGACGAGCGGCCGGGCGTCAAATTCAAGGACGCAGATCTGATCGGGATTCCGATCCGAGTCACGATCGGGAGCCGCTCGCTCAAGCAGGGTGGCGTCGAGTTCTCGTTGAGGAGCGCGCCGCGCGAGAAGCAGGAGGTCGCCCTGGGAGATGTGATCGGCAGAGTCCTCGAGGAGCTGGGGCGCTCGAGCTAGGGCTGCTCAGAGGCTTCAGTCGCTCGAAGCTCGAGTCTCGCGTTCTTCTGCACTCGCTTGAGTGCTCCCCGCCTCCTCAGGAAGCCTCTCGGGTCGAGAGCTCGCTCTCCGGCCCGCGTCCGGGCTCGGAACCGACAGTGATCTTGAGCGACAAGATTCGGTTCAGCTCGACTTCCAGGACCTCGAGTCCGATGGGACCCACCTCGGCACGATCACCGATGCGAGGTCGCCGTCCGATCTCAGAAAGGGCGATGCCTGCGATCGTGTCTTCGTCGCGACTGTCGATCTCGATGGCCAGCTCGTCTTCGAGATCTGCGAGCAGCATGGAACCCAGAACCTGGTAGACGCCGTCGCCGATCTCGGTCAGTTCGGGACGTTCCGCGTCGAACTCGTCCTGAATCTCACCGACGATCTCCTCGATGACGTTCTCGAGCGTGACGATGCCGCTGATGCTGCCGTACTCGTCGAGTACAGCAGCCATGTGGAGATGCGAGTTGCGCATGCGAAGCATGAGTCGTTCGAGGGGCAGGGTCTCGGGCACGAAGAAGGTCTCGCGTTTGGTGTCCTCGAGATCGGAAGGCATCACTTCGGCACGAAAGAGGTCTTTGATGTGGATGAGTCCGATCACGTGATCGAGATCCCCGTCGCACAGCGGAAAGCGAGTGTGCCCAGACGTCTTGGCCCGGTCGAGGTTCTCCTCGAGCGGTTGCTGAATGTCTAGAAAGACGACCTCCGGCCGGGGCACCATGACCTGTCTGACGACCCGCTCGGAGAGCTCGAAGACGTTGTCGAGCAGTTTGCGCTTCTCTTCTGGTAGGTCGCTCTCGGCGTCCGATGCGACCAGCCGGCGCAGGTCCTCCTCGTCGTGGGTGTCGCCGTTGCCTGCCGTGTCGACTCCAAGCAGGCGCGCGAGACTGGCCGCAGTGACATCGAAGAACCACAGCAACGGGCTCGAGAGCTGACGGACGAGCACGAGAGGCCCGGCGGTAGCGAGCCCGATGGGCAGCGGACGATGAGTCGCCACCAGGCGTGGCACTCGTTCGCCCAGGACGAGGTGGATCGCCGCGACGACGAGAAACGTCGAGATGGCTGCTGCCGACGCGGCCCAGCTCTCGCTCAAGCCCGCCGACATCAGGAGCGGCGCGACTCTTGGTGCAAGGACGCCCGCGGTGATCCATCCCAGGCCGAGACTGGTCAACGTGATGCCGAGCTGGCAGGTCATCGCATAAGCGTCGTAGTGCTCGATGACCCGGGTTGCGGCGCCCTTTCGACGACCGTCGCTCGCGTCTTCCAGCTGAGAGAGACGCAGTCTGGACAGAGCGCATTTGGCGCTCACGAAGAAGGCGTGAACCAGCAAGGCTCCCGCCACCAGCGAAACTGCCGTCGCCGGGCTCAGGGACTCGAGCACGTTCGATGACGAGCCGTCAACGGCCATTGTCGGGCGTGACGGACCGGCTCAACGCCGATGGGTCACAGCGGGTAACAGATCGGAGACCGTAGTCGTGGTGCTCCGACGGAATCCCGCGTTGACTCGTATTCGAAGGGTCGTCGTCCAAGGATTGAGGAGGGTCGTCGCTCACTGCACGAAAACTCTAGCACGGGGCAACGCTTCGCGTTGCTTGGGAGTTCGGCTGCGCCGAACTCCGGGAGGACTGCCAACGAGCTCGTTTGAATGTCGCTGGCAACGCTCCGCGTTGCTTGGGAGTTCGGCCGCGCCGAACCCCGGGAGGACTGCCAACGAGCTCGTTCGGATGTCGCTGGCAACGCTTCGCGTTGCTTGGGAGTTCGGCTGCGCCGAACTCCGGGAAGACTGCCAAGGTGCTCTTTCGGATGAGACTGGCAGGGGGTGATCGAGCCCGCTCGCTCCTCTAGATGAAGAGCTAGATGAAGGGGCTGGGCTGATCGGTGACCTCGAGCTGGACGTTGTGGCTCTCCAGGTGATCGACGAGCTCGGTGACGTGATCGGATCCGCGTGTCTCGAGAGTCAGCTCGATCGAGACTTCGTCGAGACCGACGTTGAAGGCTCGCTGGTGGTGGACTTCGAGTACGTTGGCCTCGACCTCGGCGACGAGGGCGAGGATGCGGGCGAGCGTCCCTGGTCGGTCTTCAGCCTTGACCACGAGCCGGACCATGCGGCCGTCTTTGCCGAGCCCCTGATCGATGATGCGACCGATGAGGTTGACGTCGATGTTGCCACCGCTCAGCACGACGCCGACGTTCTTGCCGTCGGCGTGGTCTACGTGCCCGTTGTAGACCGCGGCGAGGCCCGTGGCACCAGCGCCTTCGACGACGGTCTTCTCCTGTTCGAGGAGCAGCAGGACGGCGTTTGCGATCTCTTCTTCGGTGACCGTGACGATGTCGTCGACGAACTCGCGCACCATGGGAAAGGTCAAGTTCCCCGGGCGTTTGACCGCGATGCCGTCGGCGATCGTCGTTGCCGGTGGCAAGACCGTGAGCTCACCGACCTCGACCGAATGTTTCATGGACGGGACTCGTTCCGCCTGCACGCCGACGATGCGAACTTGCGGTCTCAAGCTCTTGAAGGCGGCGGCGATCCCCGAGATCAAACCGCCGCCACCGATCGGCACCACGACCGTGTCGAGGTCCGGGGCCTGGTCCATGAGCTCGAGCGCTACCGTGCCCTGGCCAGCAATCACGAAGTCGTCGTCGAACGGAGGTACGAACTGAAGGCTCTGCTCGTCGCGCAGCTCGAGGGCGTGTGCGTAGGCGTCGTCGAAGCTGTCTCCGTAGAGAATCACCTGTGCGCCATAACCGCGCGCGTTGGCGACCTTGATCAGGGGAGTGCGCTTCGGCATGACGACCTTGGTGGGACAGCCAAGGCGGCGGCCGTGGTAGGCCAGGGCCTGAGCATGGTTGCCGGCAGATGCGGTGATCAGGCCGGTTCGCCGTTGCTCTTCCGAGAGAGTGCAGATGTGATTGAGGGCTCCACGTTCTTTGAACGAGCCAGTTCTCAAGACGTTCTCGAACTTGAAGAACACCGTACAGCCGCAGTTCTGCGAGAAGCTCTCGGATCGACTGGTGGGCGTGGGCCGGATCGCGCCGGCGATGCGCTCGCGTGCCTGGAGGATCTGTTCGATGCCAATCACCGACGTGAGCTCCTGCTAGTTGATTTCGGCAGCGGATTCGGAAGGGATCGGCACAGCGACCGGTGGTGAGCAGGCGTGAAGACGAGAGCAGACCGGTTCGACGACCCGCCGACGGCCTGCGCCAAGTGTGGCGCAGAGATCGGTACGAGATTTCCGATGGTCGCTGTCGATTCCACCGTTTCAGTCCAAGGGTGGGTGGGGCTGCGAAGTGGGCGCTGGGTACTGTCAGTGTGCGGAGCTGGCTCCGAGGTTATCGTCGAACGCGTCATTCGGGATCGTGCACCCTCAGCTTGCGCTCTCCTCGCTCCACTCGTCGTCAAGTGCCTGGTTGGGAGGCTCGCAGTCTCGTTGACAGGCTTTCGATGGCTCTGCTAGGTTGCCGGGCTCGGTCGGAAGTGGGACCAACGCTTCGACACAGGCCCGTAGCTCAGCTGGTTAGAGCGCTACGTTGACATCGTAGAGGTCAGCGGTTCGAGTCCGCTCGGGCCTACCATCGACACCATTGGTCCTCAACGCGAATGCCGGTTGGCCGGCTCGGGCTTGCGGCCGGATCCCAATCGGAAACTAGGCGCTTAGCTCAGCTGGTTAGAGCGCTACCTTCACACGGTAGAGGTCAGCGGTTCGAGTCCGCTAGCGCCTACCACGATCGAGCACTCGAACGGCGCAGGCCCCGGGCAGACGGCGGGGCGAGGGTATTGCCTTTCGAGAAGAGCCGCCCCTCGGCGGTGTCCGCATGCTCCGCTACTCGACTCCGAGCCTTCGGCCGCAACCCCTCCCACTCCGACCCCAA
>JANQPS010000225.1 GCA_028285365.1 Thermoanaerobaculia bacterium
ATCGCCGCACCCATGACCAGGGTGCGCGCACGGCTCGAGGGCTCAGGGTTGCGCGGCGGCACGGCGGCCTCGACGACGGCGAAGTTCAAGATCCCCGACTCGTCCAACGCAGACGAGAAGCGGGCTTCCTCCTCCTTGCGCAGGTAGTTCTCATAGGCATTGGAGGCGAGCTGAGCCTCCTGTTCGAGCTGCCTCAGCTCGGGCCCGATCCGGCGGTAGCGCTGCAGGAGCGACTGCTGGCTCGCGATCTCCTGATCGAGTGCATCGGCACGGGCCCGCAGCGTCACCAACTGCGCCTCGGCCTGTAGAAGCTCGACCTCCAGGCTCTGAAACGCCGGATTGAGGACGCGCTCAGACGCTTCGACGGTGACGCTTTGGCCTTCGATGAGCTCTTCCACGCTGGCAATCTGTCGGTCCAGATCCGTGACCAGCGTGCTGGTAGGAGCGTAGGTCGAGAGAAGCTCAGTCCTCCGTAGGCGGAGCTCGAGGAGGCGAGAGTTGAGCATCGACACCGAGGTGCTCGCACCAACCGTCCGCGAAGACTCGATCTGAGCCGGTCTGTCCCGGAGCTCGGTCCGTAGGAAGTCGATTCTTGCCGAGACCTCGGAGATCTCGCGGCCGGCCGCACCGCGTGCCGTCATGAGTCCCGCCACCGACGTCTCGGCCTGGGTGAAGTCACCTGGCAGCGTCTCGATTCCGTGACGCGCGCGAAAGCGCTTGAGCGCCTCTTCGGAGCTGGCGAGCTTGTCGCCAAGCAACTTGCGCTGGTTCTCGAGGAACACCTGCGCTTCGGCCTGACCTTGGCCGGTCTGCCGCTCGACGTGAGTCTCCAGAAGGAGGTTCACGAACTCCGCTGCGGCCTCGGGACTCCTATGGACGTATGAGAACTCGACGATATTCGTGCCCCTTAACGGCACGATGCTGATTTGCTCTCGTACCGATTCGACCATCTGATCGAGGGCCGAAGCCGGAGCGATTCCGTGATACTGCTGGTAGAGCTGACGCAGGCCCTGGCGAGGGCTGGTGAGCAGTGACGTCCAGCTGGGCTGCTCAGCTGGCTGCATCTCCAGGTCCTGCCCCACGCCGAGCCGGCCGAGGACTTCCTTGAGCAGCGCGGGGCTTCTCAGAAAAGCCATCTGCTTGTTGAGCTCCTGAGGGCTCACGTGCTCGAAGCGCACTGCCGAGTCGTTCGACGGTGAGATCGTCAAGCGCCCCCTCTGGGCTTCGAAGAGCAGGGTGCTCTGAGCCCGATAGACCGGCTTCGCTGCAAACCCCGAGTACAACCCGTACGCAACGCCGAGCATCACGCCGAAGACGACGATCAGCTTTCGGCGTGCCGCGGTCTCGAGGAGCTCACGCCAAAGAAGAGTGCTGGTTTCCATGGGCCCCCCCGTAGGGCGCTGGTTTCAACCCGGCAAACTGGCAACGAAACAGGCAATCGAGGAGAAGCAAATAGAATTCCTTCCAGTCTAGCACGGGCAGTTTGGGTTCACGTTTGGGTTCTCGTTGGGGTCCAGAGTCGCTGGCTCTTCCGGGCTCCTCTTGGAACACAGCACCAGCAGTTGCCCCAGGATGGCAACATCTACCGTTACAATCAGGTGTTGCCTTCGTCCAGGCATGCTCTTGGTCTCGGCTTTGCAAGTGCGATACCGGCTTCCAAGCCGAAGTGGCACGATTCTCCACTTGGCTCGCCACTGTCATTCAGAGGAGGGGTGATGACAGCTATTCTTGGGATTTCAGCGTTTTACCACGATTCTGCAGCAGCTCTCGTGGTCGACGGTGAGATCGTTGCGGCGGCTCAGGAGGAGCGGTTCTCGCGCAAGAAGCACGACTACCGATTTCCTGTCAGCGCCATCGATTACTGCCTCGAGGAAGCCGGGCTGGAGCCTGGCCAACTCGACTATGTCGGCTTCTACGACAAACCGTTCCTGAAGTTCGATCGCCTGCTCGAGACCTACGTGAGCTACGCCCCGGTGGGATTCCGGTCGTTTCTCAAGGCGATGCCGCTCTGGATGAACCAGAAGCTCCATCTCCCCCGGGAGATGAAGAAGGGACTACGCGGCGCCTACAACAAGCGATTCGTCTTCACCGAGCATCACGAATCCCACGCCGCCAGCGCCTTCTTCCCTTCGCCGTTCGAAGAAGCAGCGATCCTGACGGTCGACGGTGTCGGCGAATGGGCCACGGTCACCTTCGGTAGTGGACAGGGCAACCGTATCGAGTTGACACATGAGCTCGACTTCCCACACTCGCTGGGACTGCTCTACTCGGCGTTCACCTACTACACCGGTTTCAGGGTGAACTCCGGCGAGTACAAACTCATGGGGCTCGCACCCTACGGCGAGCCGATCTACGTCGACCGTATCCTCGAGCACTTGATCGATCTCAAGGACGACGGCTCGTTCGTCATGGATCAGTCCTATTTCAACTACTGCCAGGGACTGACGATGACGAGCCGGAAGTTCGACGATCTCTTCGAGGGACCCCCGCGGCGACCCGAAACGCCCATCTCCCAGCGCGAGATGGACATCGCGGCGTCCATCCAGAAGGTCACCGAGCAAGCCATGCTCAAGATGGCCGACTTCGTCCACGAGAAGACTGGCATGAGCAATCTCTGTCTCGCCGGCGGCGTCGCACTCAACTGTGTCGCCAACGGACGCATTCTCCGCGAAGGACCATTCGAGAACGTCTGGATCCAACCGGCAGCCGGCGACGCCGGAGGCGCCCTCGGAACCGCGCTCTTCATCTGGCATCAGCTCCTCGACAACGAGCGCAGCGTGCAGCCCACGGACTCGCAGACAGCGTCTCTGCTCGGGCCGTCGTACACCGACAAAGAGGTCACCGACTATCTCGACTCTGTGGGAGCGGTCTACGAGCTCTACGAGGACGACGAGAGCCTGGTCGGAGCGGTCAGCGAGCTCATGGCAACCGAGAACGTGATCGGCTGGGTACAGGGCCGGATGGAGTTCGGACCGCGAGCGCTTGGCGGCCGCAGCATTCTGGGTGATGCGCGCAGCCCGGAGATGCAATCGGTCATGAACTTGAAGATCAAGTTCCGCGAATCGTTCAGGCCGTTTGCGCCGGCCGTCCTGCGCGAGCGGGTCGACGAGTACTTCGAGACCCGCGCCGACGAAGACAGTCCCTACATGCTGTTGGTTGCTCCCGTTCGCGAGGCCAAGCGGCTACCCACCAATGGTCACAAGGCGAGCGGACTCGACAAGCTGAAGATCCAGCGTTCCGAGGTCCCGGCCATCACTCACGTCGATTACTCGGCTCGTGTCCAGACGGTCGATCCGGACCGGCACGGTCGCTACTACAAGCTGATCAAGGCCTTCGAGGAGAAGACCGGCTGCGGCGTCATCATCAACACCAGCTTCAACGTCCGCGGCGAGCCCATCGTTCGCACGCCCGAGGAAGCCTACCGGTGCTTCATGATGACCGGAATGGACGTCCTCGTGCTGGAACGAGTCGTGCTAGTGAAGAAGGACCAGCCCAACGCCGAACTGTTCGACCGAGACAAGTATCTCTCCGAGTTTGCGCTCGACTGATCTGGCAGGACATTCGAAATGATCCCGATTCAAACCAATCCTTCCGATCGCCAGCTGCGCCAGTTCGCAGGCATCTGGTTCCCGCTCTTCGCGGCGATGCTGGGCTACATTCTGATCTCGGCCTTCGAGCTCAACCAGGTGGCCTACGGCCTCTGGATCTTTGCCGGCATCGCGGCTGTCGTCGGGCTGATCGTGCCTCGGGCCATCAAGTTCCTTTTCGTCGGCTTGATGTTCGCCACGTTTCCGATCGGCTTCGTGGTCTCCCACGTCATCCTGGTACTGCTCTACTACGTGATCCTGTCGCCACTGGGTATTCTGCTCAGGGTGATGGGCAAAGACCCGATGCTCAAGAAGCCAGATCCGAACGCGTCCAGCTACTGGAAAGAGCGCGAGCCGGTCACCACGTCCGACGTGTACTTTCGACAGTTCTAGGCCCGGCCCTGGACAGAGACACGACTCCTCCCTCGAAGAACTGCTTTCGAACCCTTACTGTGCAGCGCCACAGCGGTTGAACCAACCGAATCTCGGAGACGCAGATCATGGCCAACGAAACACAAGATTTCGCCAGCAAAGCCGCTGAAGAGCAAAGGGGCTTTCTTGCCGAGTATTGGGACTTCCTCAGAAACAACAAGAAGTGGTGGCTGACACCCATCCTCTTGGCGGTTCTGCTACTCGGCGTGCTCGTTCTGCTCGGCAGCTCGTCAGCGGCACCGTTTATCTACACCTTGTTTTGATACCCGAGGGGTGCTCACCATGCCGACAACCGAGACGGCTCCTATGATCCGAAGACGCGGTTCCCAAACGAGACGAGCCCGGCTGGCAGCGGCGCTGGCCCTGTGCCTCGTCTCGGTCTTTGCGCTCGCGGGATGTGCGGCCCGGACCCCGGTGCAGGCACCCAGCGTTCTCGAGGCTCCGGTGCCCACTCCACCGGTGCTGCCCTACCTGCTGCAAACCGGCGATCAGCTAGGCATTCGTTTTTACGGCAGTCCCGAGCTCGACGAGGAGCAGCCGATCCGGCCAGACGGTTTGATCTCGCTGCCTTTTGTCGGCCAGGTCAAAGCTGCCGGGCTGACACCCGGTCAGCTCGAGGAACAACTCGTCGAGCTCTACACCGGCGAGCTCGCATCGCCACGCATCAACGTCATCGTCAGGGCCTTCGCTCAGCAGCGGATCTTCATCGGAGGCGAAGTCGGCGCACAGGGCGCGTATGACTTCCAGGAAGGTCTGACCTTGATGCAGGCCGTTACACAGGCCGGGGGTTTCCTCACGAGCGCCCGTCGCAAACAGGTGATCCTCATCAGGCGCGACGAAGAAGGGACACCGGTGGGCCGTGCAGTCGACGTCTTGGCGGTCTTGAGCGGCAGAGCTCCCGAGACTGACCTCTCGCTGCGCGCCGCAGACATCGTCTTCGTACCGCGAACGAAGATCACGAGCGTCAGCGAGTTCGTAGCTCAGTACATCCGAGGGGCGTTACCCGTCGCACCCGACTTAGCGGTCGCGCCTCGCTAGTCTGTCGGCGCTGGTCTCCAGCGCCGTCGAGCTTCTCTCCGGTGCAACACGTCGACCTGACGCCGCAGGGCGAGGCGAGTGACGTGGAGTGAGGGTGTGAATCAGGCGACGGCCATCCTGGGCATCGTTTCCGATGCACCAGAGCCTCGCTCCGCCTGCCTGCGTGGGATGGCGAGCGAGCTCGAGCATCCCGCAAGCGCTCTCGAGGTCATCGAGTCGGCGCACGTTGCACTCGGCCGGATCGTCGCCGACACGGCTGACACTGCCAGGGGCGCGCTTCGGCCGCACCAGACCAGAGGCTCCTCCATCGTCGTGGCAGACGCCCGCATTGACGGTCCGAGCGAGCTCGCGTCGTCGCACGTCGGCTCCCAAGAGCTCCTCGGCGATGAGTACGAGCGGCAGGGGCTCGAGCTCTTCACAAAGCTGATCGGTGACTTCGCCATCGCCGTCTGGCACCCTGAGGAAAGAGCACTCGTTTGTGTAAGAGACGCGCTGGGAGTTCGACCTCTCTACTACACCCACCTGCCGCAACGAGGGATCTTCGCCTTCGCCACTGAGCCCAAGGCACTCCTCGCTCTCTCAGGCGTTCCAGCCGACATCGACCAGCTCCGCGTTGCCCAGTACCTGAACGGTCGCCACCCCGACCACGAGAGCACGTTCTATCTGGCGATCAAGCGGCTCCCGGCCGGGCACTGGCTTCGGCTCCGCGATCAACACATCCGGACCCATCGGTACTGGACCCCCGACCCGAACCAGACCGTCGAAGCCAAGACCGACGCCGAGTACGAGGAGCTGTTTCGGAGTCGCTTCGTCGAGGCCGTCGACTGTCGCCTGGCACCGGACGGCAAGAACGCCTCGACCCTCTCCGGCGGACTCGACTCGTCCTCGATCAGCGCCGTCGCGGGTTCTCTCGCAGCCCAGCGAGGCGCGTTCGTCGACACGTACTCGGCAACGTTTCCAGCCTTGCCCGAGCCCGATCTCAGACGCATCGACGAGCGTGCCTACCAGAGCGTCGTAGCAGAACGACCCGGGATTCGGCCACACCAGGTCGTTTTCGACGACCCCAACCCGTTCGCGGAGCTGGAGGACCTGTTCCGCGTTCTCGATGGCCCTTGTATCCCCTTCAACCTCTACATGCACGACGAGATCCTGAGACAGGCCAGAGCACACGGCGCCTCGATCCTCCTCGATGGAATCGATGGCGACTCGGTCGTCTCTTTTGGGCTCGGTCTCTTGGCCGAGCTGACGAAGCGCGGCCGATGGCTGCAGCTGTGGTCAGAAGCCAAGGCGCTTGCCGATGCGAGTCCGAGGAAACAGTACTCGACGTTGTACTTCGTCAGGGAGCTGGGCCTCCGCCCACTCGCTCCACTCAGCCTGAGACGAACGCGCTGGCGTAGGCGTCTTCGAACCGGCGCCTACGACCGCAGCTCTTTCATTCGACCGGAGCTCGCCCAGGAGCTGCGGCTCGACGAAAGGTGGCGCGAGAGTCAACTGCAGTCCATTCGTCCGTTTCGCTCGGCTCGCGAGGAGCACGCTCTCGGCCTCGCCAGCCCCATGCTGCCGTTTGCCCTGGAGCTGGCCGCTGCTTGCGCGAACCGGCACGGACTCACCATGGCGTTCCCGTTCTTGGACCGACGTCTCGTAGAGCTCTGTGTCGCGCTGCCCACGTCTCAAAAGCTACGACGAGGAACGACTCGGTCCATCTTGCGAAGATCGCTCAGAGCCTACGTTCCGTCTGAGATCACCAACCGCAGCAACAAGGCCAACCTCGAGCCAGCCTTCAGGACCGGCGTCGTCCGCCACGCCCCGGCACTGATGCGCCAGGTCCTCAACGGAGACCAGTCGCGAGCCTCTGAGGTCGTCGACCTCCATCGACTCGAGCGTGACGTCGAAGCCTTCACACACCCCACCCCGAACCGTCACGATACGAACCCGTCTTGTCTCAGGATCTTCGAAGGTCTGACCACGGCTCTGTGGCTCCAGAGCCAGGTTCCGATATCCGCATCACAGTCGACCGCTTGACAAGAGCCTCGCCAAGCGTCAGTCTCCACATATTCGATTCGGTCCACTCTTAGGGGTTCATTCACCGGCCAAGCCAGACAGGTCAGTCCAGACTCGTCGAGCACGGCCACTCGAGTCCAGCCACAGCTTCCAAACAGCGCCTCAGCCGACAGCACGGTGAGACGCAGCGAAGAGACGGTAGACAGAGGACATTCAGGGGGAAACAGATGAGCGATCTCAATCGACTCGAAACTGAGAAGAAGAGATACACCAAGCCGACGGTCCGCTCTTGCGGCGACATCGAGCGCGTGACCTTGCAGACCTGCAAGGGCCTGGGCGCCGGCGACGGGATCGTTCTGCTCACGCCGGACCCGATCGCACTGGGTAGTTGCTCATGAACGCACGGAGCGACACCCCGACTCGCCGCAAGTCGTACAAGAAGCCCACACTGGAGCCCAAGGGCGACATCGAGTCTCGGACTCTCGCCGGCTGCGACACCAAGGTCTTCGGCTCGGAAGACGGCTTCTTCTTCATCTCGCCGGGCGCGACGATCGGCTGCTCCTGAGGCTCTGATAGAGCCCAGATCTGGAGGACCCAGATCTGGAGGACCGACTCCACGACTGGACTCGGCCCGCTTCTCACGTCTGCCGGTCGCGGCAACACAGGCAACGTGAAGGTTGATCCGAGTGCCTGAATGGCGCTCGACAGCTGTACTGGTCAGCTGCGTCTTGCGCTAGGACACTTCGGCTGGCGCCCCTGCCACCGTTCTCGTCTGACCAAGCGTGCTCCTCTGGCCGAGCGAGCTTGTCTCTGCGAGCCTGTCTGACCAGGTCTGTGGCACCAGGCTCGCGGCACCTGGCTCGCTGCACTGAAGCGTGTCCCGACAGCAGGTCTCGTACCGGTCTGACGACGCCGAGCTACCTGAGCATCGCGGATTGCCGGAGCTACCGCTGTCTCGGTGGGCCAAGTCGGATCAAGTCGTGCATCAAGACAGTGCAGTCTTGGTGCGGCACGTGCTTTGCTTTACGGCTTCACGTGTTGGCAGGACAGCGTCGATTCGTGGACACGGGGACTCACACGGGGGGCGTCCCCCGTTCGTGTTGTGCAACGCGACGAGTCCGGCTCCACCCATTGGATCCCGACACGGCCTTCACCCTGGTCCGGCCACGATGACTCTTCAAGATACTCATCAAGATCGAAATGCTGGTCATCAAGATGATGCAAAGCTCTTTAGCTATCGAGCTTTTGGTCGTCTGCTCGACTCGGAGATTGCCCTACCAGAGCTAGGCTCCTCGGCACCTCGGCCGGTGCTTCGAGCTTCAAGCAGACAAGGCACCGTCCGCATCGAGCGCCGCGGCATCGACACGAACCCGGCGACTTTCGACTCAGGAGGTTTCGCCTACCAACGAATCGAAGGCTCGCCCTGTCACGTCGCGCAGGGCACCGGCGCGTTTCTGGTCAAAGACGATCGAATCGTCGTCGATGCGCCTTCCGAAGCCGATCCCAGACTCGTCCGGCTCTCACTCCTGGGACCAGCGATAGCACTGTTGCTCGAGCAGCAGGGACTCCACTGCCTGCACGCGAGTGCTGTCGAGATCGAGGGAAAGGCCGTCGGGTTCCTTGGTCCCCACGGTGCCGGCAAGTCGACGATTGCCTACCTCCTTCGAGAACTCGGTCACGGTTTCGTTTCCGACGACCTCCTCGCAGTCGACCAGACAGGCTACGAACCCAGAGTCGTGCCCAGCTTCCCCAGGGCCAAGCTGTGGCCTGACGCATTGGATGTCGTCGGGCTCCCCGAATCGTCTCT
>JANQPS010000229.1 GCA_028285365.1 Thermoanaerobaculia bacterium
GAGCCTATCGCCTCATTCTCGTCGTGTTCCCGAAATCGCATGGGCACGGCGCGTGGGCCAAGTTCGTTGGCTTTGGCCGTGGGCTAAGGTGATTGGAGCGATCTACCCTCACTCGACCGAAAACGGAGAAGGCATGTCACAAGAGTCGACACCCTCACCCTCGCCCGGGCGGAAACAGTTTCCCGTGCAGCAAGCCAAGATCGTCGGGATCGTCGTACTCTCAGTTCTGATGATCATCGTGATCCTTCAGAATACCGAGCCCGTGGAGACTCGTCTCTTGATGTTGGACTCTCACGACTCCTAGAGCCGCTCTCCTGGCGTCGGTGGGCGCCATCGGCTTCCTGCTCGGGGTTCTCGTCACGTTGCGCATCACCGACACGCGCAACCAGGCCGGCGATGACAGAGGGAGCGAGCCCGAGGAGGATTCCTCGACAGAGTCGTGAGGGACCGGAGCCTTGCGGGTCGAAATCGAGGGCCGGTGCTGCGAGGCTGCGCCGGAGGGCCTAGTCTTTCTCGGCGGGCAGGCTTCCCAGGTCCCGGGCAGACGGATAACCCGCGAGTCCCTTTGACTCGGTGGCCGCTCTGACGATGGCGTCTGCCATGACCTCGGCGCTCAATGCGCCGATCTGGGTCATGTCGACATCCCCATCCCAGGCTGCGGTTGCAATCGAGAAGATGAGATCGCCGTCGCCCGGGAGGTGGGTGGGCGAGATGGCCCTGGCGAAGCCGTCGTGAGCCATCATCGCGATCTTTTGAGCCTGGACCTGAGTCAGGTTCGCGTTGGTGGCCACGATGCCGATCGTGGTGTTCTCGCCTGCGCCGTCGTTGCGTCGGCCCGCAGCGGGTGGACGGCGGGGTAGCGCTCCCGAACGAATGAGTCCGGTGGTACTGGCAAGCGACTTGCCGTCTTCGCTCCTGAGGCCGGCGACGACTGAGCCGGTGCTCGGGTCGACGATGTCGCCGATGGCGTTGACCGCGACCATTGCTGCGACGACCAGGCCGTTGGGGAGCTCGATCGAGGCCGTTCCCAGGCCGGCCTTCATGGCGCGCCCAGGGCCACCCATCTTGCCGACCGTGGCTCCTGCTCCCGCGCCCACGTTGCCTTCGGCCACGGGACCGTTGGTCGCTGCCCTTGCGGCACGATAGCCACACTCAGCGGTGGGTCTCACGTCAGGTTTGCCGCCGAATCCGAGGTCGAAGAGGATGGCTGCGGGAACGATCGGGACTCGGGCGACTCGAGTGTCGAAGCCGATGTCGCGTTCTTCGAGGTAGCGAACGACTCCGCTGGCAGCGTCGAGACCAAACGCACTCCCTCCGGACAGCACGAGTCCGTGAACGACCTGGACGGTGTTCACTGGGTTCAAGAGGGCGATTTCGCGGGTCCCCGGCGCGCCACCACGCACATCGACGGAGGCCACCGCGCCGGCTTCGGCGATGACGACCGTGCAGCCGGTGGGGCGATCGACGAGCGTGTGATGGCCCACTCGAAGGCCTTCGACGCCCGTCAGACCACCGGCCGCTTCGGAGTCCTGAGCACCGAGTGCCGAGCACCAGAGCAGCGGGACGATGCCCAGGACGTACCGTGGCCGTCGACAGGCGCGTGAGAAGCGGCTAAGGAGACCCGAAGAGTCAGCTGATGTGTCGTTCCTCATCTCGCCATCATACGACCCGAATCCGAGGGGCACGGTGTCGGGGCCGGGGATGTGGTGCGTAGAGCCGTCGTTCGGACTCCCAGTCGAGCCGCTATCATCGACGTTTGTCGTCATCGCATCTCGCCGGTCAGAGAGCCGAGTCTCAGGCGCTCGACTCGAGAGCGCCGACTCCAGGGTAACTTCAGCAGAGGCTTCAGAGTGAATCTCATCAGCAGAGAGAGCATCGGTATGGCGCAAGCCCGGAACTACGCGGAGTGGGCTCAGGCCGCGCAGGTTGCGGACCGCATCTCGGGGCGTGAGGCGTGGCGGGACGAAGAGGCGAGCGCACGCTACGACCATCGGACGATCCGCTTCCGGCTCGACGAGTTGAGAGAGGTCAAGGCGTCCGGCGATCCCCACCACCTCGTCTTCTACCTGCACGAGGGTGTCCACGGCAACATGGGCGGAATGGGGCAGAGTGCGCTGTACGGGCACGCCCGATTCGGGACCAAGAGGCTGATCAGCGAGTACATCGAAGAACTCGCGACGGCAATCGAAGACGTGGCAGCTATCGACGAGGAGATCATCGGATTTGCCGAGAAGCGGGCCCTCTTCGACAGAGTCAGCCACTGCTTCGGTCAGTCCGCGCTGATGTTCAGCGGTGCGGGATCGCTCGGGCCTTTTCACCTGGGTGTGGCGCGTGCCCTTGCCGATCAGGGTCTCTTACCGACCGTACTCTCGGGTGCAAGTGCCGGAGCGTTCGTATGCGCGGTGATTGGAACTCGGACCGAGGACGAGCTCGACGACTACCTGTTCTCCGAAGACCTCTATCACCCCTACGCGTCGATCTCCACGAAGTCACGGATCGGTCAGCAGATGAAGGTCGACCTGCTCGTGAGCCTGGTCGAGGATCTCGTGCCCGATTTGACTTTCGAAGAGGCGTTCGAGCTGACTGGCCGCAAGATCAACATCTCGGTGTCTCCGAACGAGCCGTACCAGCGTTCGCGGCTGCTCAACGCCGTGACGAGCCCCAACGTCATGATCCGCGAGGCGGTGATGGCCTCGTGCGCGATCCCAGGGATCTTTCCGGCGGTGACTCTGGCGGCTCGCAGCGTCGACGGTCAACGCGAGCCGTACATCAGGAGTCGACAGTGGGTCGATGGCTCGGTGACCGATGACCAGCCCGCCGATCGTCTCATGCGCCTCTACGGCGTCAATCACTTCATCTCGAGCCAGGCCAATCCCATCGTGCGGTGGGCACTGCGCGACGTGGGTTGGCAGGAGTCGACCGCAGGTCGCTTGCTCGACGCCTACCGTGTGGCGTGGCGCGAGTGGAATCGGGCCACCTATCCTCTGGCGGCTGCTGCGACCAAGAATCTCTATCCCCTGAACCTGATGACTCGGCTGGGCTACAGCGTGGCGACCCAGGACTACACGGCAGACGTCAACATCCTGCCGCGCAGGCGATTCTGGAATCCCACGAAACTGCTGGCGGTGTTGACCGAACGCGAGATTCGCGAGCTCGTTTCTGAAGGAGAGCGCTCGACGTGGCCCAAGGTCGAGCTGATCCGAAACTGCACGCTGATCAGTCGGACCCTCGAACGTGTCCTCGGGGATCTGAACGAGCGGGTCGACGGTCTGGCCGTCCCCAGACGAAACGCCGATGAGCTGGTGCTTGAGGAGGCGCTGGCCTAGGAGGGAGTCGAGTCTCACTCCTCCTCGAGGATCGCCTCGAGGAACCACATGCGCAGGCCACCGCCGGAGCGCACCTCGGCGCGGACGACGATGCCGTCTCTGGATAGCGACATCTGTCCATCGCGTGCCAGAGCCAGGAAGAAGGTCTCTCCCACCCAGGGAACCAGGGGCTGCATCAGTTCGGGCATGGACTCGAAGCTCGCCTCGAGCTGCCGAGTCGGTCCGGCCCAGCTCACCGCCAGTCGTTCGAGAGTCGGTTCGCCGAACAGCTCGACGATGCGGCCGGCGCGCTCGGCCTGAAGGGACGGTTCACCGAGTCGTCTGGGTCCGGTCTGGAACTCGAGTTG
>JANQPS010000234.1 GCA_028285365.1 Thermoanaerobaculia bacterium
GGAGACGAGTCGTTCGAAGCGTCTCGCTGGACTCGCGTGGTCGATGAACTCGCGGTGTCCATAGCATCGCTGGTGCCGACGATGCTGTCCCGGGTCCTCGATCTCGAACCGCGATGGCAGCCTCCAGAGACGCTCAGGGCGTTGCTCCTGGGGGGTGCCAGGGCGCCACAGGGTCTCGTAGAGAGAGCCCGGAGCCGAAAGGTCCCCGTTCTCCTGACCTACGGCCTCACCGAGGCCTGCTCGCAGGTGGCGACACAGCGTCTGAGTGATGTTCGACGTGGTGAGGTTGGCGTCGATTGCGGGCCGCCTGGTGAGGGCGTCGAGCTTCGCCTCCGGGATCAGGCTCGGGACCATGAAGGCAACGGTCACGGCTCTTTCGGCGGTGATGCCTTCGACGGTGACGCCTTCGATGGTGACGCCGATCGCGAAGAAGTCGGGCAGACGGGAGAGAGAACGGAGACCGAGGAAGGTGAGATCGTCGTTCGCGGACCGATCCTGTTCAGCGGTTACTGGCAGCAGCCGGGCCCGTTGCGAGACGGTTGGTTCGCGACGGGTGACGTCGGACGTCTCGACGAGCACGGACACCTCCAGGTGCTCGATCGACGGACCGACCTGATCGTCACGGGTGGAGAGAACGTGGCCCCCGCGCAAGTGGAGCAGGCCCTGGAGACGCTTCACGGGGTCTTGGATGCGTGTGCCTTTGGCGTCGAGGACGACGAGTGGGGGCAGGTGGTTGCAGCTGCCGTCGTTTTGGCTCCTGGCCTTCGTGGAACCGACTGGCGCCAGTCCCTCGAGTCAGGGCTCGAAGGCGTGCTGTCTCGCTACAAACGACCGAAGCTGATTGCGGAAGTGGCGACGATCCCAGTGGCGCAGTCCGGCAAGGTCGATCGCGGCGCGTGCCGAATGATGGCGAGGGATCGGCTCGAGCCAGCTCGGGCGCGGGACGCGAGCCGAGCTGAGGGCGACTGATACGTTTCGTTCGGCGTCCCGAGCCAGCGCACACCACTGACATGACCAATAACTCCGCTTCTCCGGCACCCCTGAATCAACCGGTCTTGTCACCCTCCGAGGAGGCGAGCGCACGTGAGAGCGCTCGACGAGTCGCCGAGGCTCGTGGAGTGCAACGAGACCGGTATGCGCATCTCCAGGCTCGTGGCGACGAAGACTGGCCCACTCTCCTGCTCGAGGACTTCTCCGAGATTCCGTTTCTCGACGGCATCAGTGGCGTGCCCGAGTACCAGCATCGCTCGAGGCTGCGTGCGGGCGATGACGACCTGTTCCTTGCGTCGACGCCGGTCACGGCGGGCGTCGAGGCCTACTATCAGCAGTACCTGGGTCTGGGGAATCCCCATTTCCTCGACGTCCACGCCGATCCTCCGCTCGCCATAGCTCGAGGCGCCGCTCAGGGAGAGGCTTTCCAAGAGCTTGCGACCTGGGCCGGTCGCCACGGCCGAGTGCTCTTGCATCCGTATATGTCCATCGAGCCGGTCTGGGCTCTCGCCGAGAAGCTGGCCCGAGAGAGTGGCGCGACGGTGCGAGTCGTCGGACCGACACCCACCGCGACCTGGCTCGCGAACGACAAGGCGGCTTTCGAAGACGTCGTCGAGGCTACGGTGGGCGCGGAGTGGCTCGTGGAGAGTCGTCGCAGTGGCGATCCCGCCGTCCTGGCCGACCAGCTGGTCGACCTGGCGCGTCGACACGAGCGGGTTGCTCTCAAGAGGCTGCGTTGCGCGTCGGCAATGGGCAACCTCGTCCTGGACTCCGCGCAGCTCACCGAGCTGGAGGGCGCCGCACAGATCGTCAGCGACTTCCTCGAAGAGACGCTCTGGGACGGAAGAGAAGAAGTCTTGACGGTCGCGTGGGAAGATGCGCTCCTGTCTCCTTCGACGCAGTGGTGGATCCCTCAGGCGGGCCTCGGAGCTCCCCGTCTCGACGGCATCTACGAGCAGATTCTTGCGGGTGAGCGTGGTGTCTTCGTCGGTAGCCGGCCAGCGGATCAACCGCCTGAGCTATGTGCCGCTCTCGCTCGCGCGGGACTGGTGGTCTGCACGGCTCTTCAGGAGCTTGGGTACGCCGGGCGCTGCTCGTTCGATCATCTGATCGTCGGCGACGGTGTGCTGAGGTTCACCGAGTGCAACGGAAGGTGGGGCGGAACGAGCACTCCCATGAGCTTCGTGGACAGGGTGCTGGGCGGACCACGACCCTGCTACCGGGCTCAAGACGTCGAACATCCGGGTCTCGTCGGCTGGACCTTCCCGCGGCTCCTGGAGAGGGTCGGCGAGCACGCATACGACGTAGCGAGCGGCGGTGGACGATTCCTGTTCTACAACCTGGGGCCGCTGGAGCCTCACGGCAAACTGGACGTCATCGCGCTCGGCGAATCACGGGCCGACGCGGATCATGCGATCGAGGAGTTGTTGCCGAGCCTCCTGGACCTCTGATTCAGCCTGCGGCCGTGCCAACGGGACAGGCCCGATCCGGAGTCAGCAGACCGTCAGATCGTGGGTCTCGTCGCACTCTTCCGCGGTGTCGGCACGGTCGTCGTCAGCGGTGGCGAGCGGACGCTCAGAATGATGGCTCTCTGGCTGGCTGCTGCCGAGGGCTTGAGCGAGATGCTCGACTTGAGCGTGCATGAGCTCGTGCTGGTCGTGGTCGATGGTGCCGCGCTCGTGGCTCTGATCGATTGCCTCGGAGAGAGCGTTCAGCGATTGCTGCAGTCGGTTCGGCGACACTGGTTGTCCGCTCGCCTGCGCAATCAGCTGGGTCGGTATCGACAAGGCCCTGCGTCGCAGTTCCGACGACTGCGGAAGAGAACTGGCCGAGCTCGGCCTGGGGCGTTCAGCCTGAGTGTCTTCGTACGCCTCGACGAGGAGGAGCCGCGCCAGGCGGTAGGCCTCGAGATCGTTGAGCGGTTGTCGGTGTGCCATCGGTGTCGTGCTTTGCGGGCTGTTGGAGTCTTGTGGCTGACTGAGATGGTCGGAGTGAAGCGTTGCGGGCAGCCGAGTGGCTCGTGATCCAGCGAGTTTCGAGCAGTTCCCTCGCGCTACGCCTCGTAAGGTCTCTAATCTAAGAACGATCGAGCCTCCCGAAACGTTTCCACTTGACCAAAATTTCACACTTTGCAGGACTTTTGGCTCCTGACGAGCGCAGAACAAGGAAGGTCCTAGGCCGTGCGCTCGAGGTCGCGGGGCACCACGGGGACCTGAAAGACCCGTTGATCCTCGAGCCTCACCGCGCTCAGCCGATGTCCCCAGGAACAGCCGCTGTCGAGTCCCATGACGGTGTCCTGAAGGTGAAGGCCCAGAGCCGCCCAGTGTCCAAAAACGACGGGTGAGTCGTCGCGCCATTTGCCGTCGAACGTGAACCAGGGAACGGCGTGTGGCGGGGCCTCCGAGGGAGGGCCGCTGAAGTCGACCATCTCGTGCAGGCGGTCGTCGCGCTGATCCAGGCAGCGAGCGCGGGTGAGGACCGCGAGGGTTTGACGCTCCTCCTGGAGATCGACCACCAAGTCGTCGGCAACATCGGCGCGCTCGCGCGAGGGCGAACCGCGCTGCACGAGCAGCGGCCACAACTCGCTCTGCAGCCCCTCCTCCACTCGACGGGCCCTCGTGGCCACGGTGGCGCGCGACCACGTCGGGAGGAGCCCAGCGTGAATCAAGAGTGCGGCTCGTGTGCTCACCGCGACGGGAAGACCTCTCACGAAGTCGATCAGCTCGGCGCTGTCCGGTGCGTCGAGGACGGGGCGCAGCGCGGGTCTTCGGGATGGATCTTGTGAGCCCGCCGCACAGGCGAGCAGGTGGACGTCGTGATTGCCGATCACTGTCCGAAAGCGGTCACCGAGCTGGTCTGACTGTTCGCGCGCCCAGCGCAGGACCCCGACAGAGTCGTTGCCTCGATTGACCAGGTCGCCTGTGGTCCAGAGAGCGTCGCAGGCTGGATCGAACGGTAACTCCTGGAGTAGACGCTCGAGCGTCCGGCGACACCCATGGATGTCGCCGATGACGTAGGTCGGCAAGAGCTCTCCCGGACCGCTCTAGGTCAAGGACAGGTGGCGAAAGCGGTCGTGTCGAGGATCGGTGAGAACGCCTCGCCCCCGAGGTTGAAGTAGGTACGGCTTCGACCTGAGCTCGTGTCGGTGACTCGGAGGTGAACCTCGACGTTGGTCAAGCCGGTGGCAAAAACCCAGTAGTGGTTCGAGAACGAGCATGCCTCCAGCACCTTGACGACCATCTCGACGTTGTCGTCGCTGAAGAACCAGAAGTAGCCGCTGTCGTTGGTGAGTGGAACGGAGGTGCCCCGGCCGAGATTGCCGTCGAAGTCCTGCCATTCGACCCGAACGTCGTAGCGCTCTCCGTTGAGGCACTGCCGTGCGCTGCTGTCGGTGCAGCTGGATTGCCCGAGTCGAGCCGTGATCGGGGTCAGGAAGATGCCGGTAGAGGTCCCCGTCGTGTCTCGCTTCGAATAGCCCACGAGGGCCGTGTCGTCTTCGGTCAGAACCGCCACGGGCTCGGAGGCTCTCAGAGAGTCGTTGCCTGCGACCGTAATCACTGGACCGGCGACCACGGCCTCGCTGAACAGTCGTGCTCGAACTTCGTCGCCACTTTCCCACACGAGGACCGCGTCGTCCGCACGATTTGTCGCAAGTCGCGGGCTCGCCCCCAGCGCGTCCTGCAGAGAGGCCGCGCCGAGGGGTGAGCCCGCACTGTCGAATCGCCCACTGGAGACTCCATCGTCACTCGCCCAACTGACGAGTTGACCACCATTGGCGAGCACGGCGAGGTCACCTTCGAGACTCTGGGTGTCGGCCAGAGTGGACGGATCGTCTTGTGCCCGCCCCATGTCGTCGAACCCCTGGCTCAGCAGAGCGGTGCCCTCGGAGAAGAGAACGGTGGGCCACCCGAAGGCGTCGCTCGAGACTTCGGCGACAGCCGTCAGGGCTCCGAGCGTCGTGGCATCACCGAGAGGTGCGAGGTCAGTCGTGTAGAGCTGAAGAACACGGTCAGAGCCGCTGACGATCGCGATCGTGTCGTCGCGACCGATCGCGATGCGTGGCTCTGCCACGTCGGTGCCGGTAGCCAGCGTCGCGGGCTCGTCGAGTGGCAGACCGGTGCGC